>NZ_JBHXSC010000105.1:0-15996 GCF_042716505.1 Streptomyces sp. NPDC058674 | reverse complement strand
GCGCTGGGGGGGGGGGGGGTGGGGGGGGGGGGGGGGGGGGGGGGGGGGGGGGGGGGGGGCCCCGCGACCGGAGGCGGGGGCAGGGGCAGACGCGGGGCGCAGCGGCGGGACCGGGCGGCCGGTGGCGGGGGCGCCGGAGCGGCGCCGGACGCGGGACCGGGCGGCGACGGCACCGGGAACCGGGCGCGCCGGGGCCGGGCCGCGCCCGGGACCGACAGGACGAAGTCAGCCTGCGCCGTGCCGAGGTGGCCCGCCCGCCAGGCGGCCGCGAACAGCAAGCCGGACAGCAGCAGGCCGTCGACAGCGATCCGGTCCCGAGCCGACGTCGCCCACCAAGCCGCACGTACCCGGTCCGCGCCCGCCCGCAAGCCCCGCCCGCGCCGTCCGGGTGCAGGAACCTTCGCCATCACCGCGTGCGCCCCGCGCCCTTGCCCGGTGCGGCCTGCTGCCGGTGAGCGGGGACCGCGACCTCTGCCGGGGCCGGCTGCCCGGGGGCCGCGGCGGCCGGGGTGGTGGTGGAGCGGGAACGGGCCGCCCCGGCGGCCATTCCCCCGCCCCGGCCGCACGCTGGAACGCTGGAAGTCCCGCGCGGCCCGCGCCCGCCTCGCGGAGCCGGCCGTGCGAGGACCTTCCTCATGCCACCCGCTGCCGCCGCGTGCCTGGGCACCGCCCCCTGCCCCCGCGCCGGAGGCGGCCGCGGTGGAGCAGGGCAAGCGCCGGTGGTGACCCCGCCGAGACTGACGAGTGACTACCCGGCAATCACTCGGCGGGGCCCTGCGGGTCACCTACGGCGCAGGGCGAGCGCCACGCCGAACGCGGCGGCCAGGGCCGAGGCCACCCCGCCCACGGCGCCGATCGGACCGGCCAGCGAGCGGTGGACCACGCACAGGTAGAGCGTGGCGCCCAGGGCCAGGAGGACGACGATCCCCACCACCAGGAGCAACACGGGGTCGGTGTTCGGGCGCTGCGGAGCCGGCTGGTTCTGGGGTTGCTGTTCGATGGTGGCGGACATGAGGGGGTTCCCTCCCGTTGGTGGCCTGCGGACGATCCGCAGACTGCGGCGCGGAGCACCTAGCCCCGCACCCCCTGGTGTCGGGTGGCCAGACAGCAGGAGGGGCGGCGCGAGGTTTTACCTGACACCACCCTGCGAGCCGGGCGGGGCTCATTCGATAGCGCTGACGTGCAGGAATCCCCCGATCCTCCGTCTAAAAATCTTGAATGCGGGGGTTGCGTGTGTAGGCGTACGAACCTCTTGGCCCCTCCGGCTATTGAGTGGCCGCCCGGCGGGGCGTACGAGTCCCACCTTCACGGCCACAGGCGGCGCAGGGGAAGGAGTGCCGGTTCCCCCCTTCGAAAGGGGAATCAGGCATAGTCCAGACTCGCGGAATGATCGAGCGCCGCCTCCTGGGCACCGGCCCCCGCCCCGCTACTCCCCCGGCACCTCCGGCTGCCCGCCGGGCCCGCCTGGCCGCCGAGGCCGAACCGACCGATGAGGACCGGGGCGCACCCGCGCGGTCCGCGTCCGCATCCGGCCGGCGTCGCCTGGGCCCACGCCGAGGCGGACGGACGCTGAGCTCAGCCCTCGGGGTGGTCCTTCTTACGGTGGTTGGCAATGCTGGCGGGGGCGCCGCTGTACTTGCAGTCGGCGCACTTCTCCCACGAGCAGTTCGGGTCGGCGACAGCGGCGTGTCGGACTGAGTGGTGCGAGCCGTAGCCGTGGGCGTGGAGAAACTGGGCGACAGACCCGTCGTACTTGAGCGCCATGAGCGCTGCTTCGGCGATCTTGTCGTGACCGGCAGCGAAGAACTTGCCGAGGCTGACGTCCTTCCCGCAGCCGCACCAGCACTTGCCGGTCGGAATCAGTCGGGGCTTCTCGTTGGTTGCCATACATCCAAGATAGCAATCCTTGGATGTATGGCAAGGGTTTCATCCAAGGGTTACATCGGCGTTCGCAGACAGGCACTAGATCGGGAGGTCTCCGGCCGCGTGGTGCGTCCCCACGGTGAACGACTCCCGGTAGCCCGGTATGGAGACGAGGAGTTCGGGGAGCGGGGCCGGGATGTTCACGGCGGGGTGTCGGTCACAGGACAGGCGTCCGGGCGCTGAGCCCATCGACTCGCTTCCTGTGGCCGGCGTGCGTCTCATGCGGTGGTTTCCGGGAGTCGGTATTCGTACTTGCGGGGCCTGAGGTCTTCGTCGGCGGGTTCCCAGTCGGTGTAGTGGGAGACGGTTCCTCCGCTGGCCGTGTAGGGGTCGGTGTGGGTGTCGACCCTGATGTCGCTTACGACGTAGAGGTCGACGGTGTTGCCCTTGTCCCGCGCGTGGAGGACTTCGTTGATGGTCAGCTCCACGCTCGTCGCGGCGCCCGTGGTGCCCTTTACCTCGACGTGGCGTTCTTCCGTGCCGCGGGTGCAGCGCAGGTCGTAGGGCTTGCCGAGTTTTTCGATGGTCCAGCCCTCGTTCTCGTAGTGGGTGATGGCCCGTTGCTCGGCGTGCTCCTCGATGGTCTTGCGCTTCTTGGGGTCCGAGATGTAGCCGGCGCCGCGGCGGCGGCGCTGCGGCTTCTTCTTTCCCTCGACCTGGTCGGCGGTGAAGCCGGGTGACTCGTCCAGGGGGACGTCTTCGGGGTCGTCGGGGTCGAAGGGGATGCCGGCGAGTTGAAGGAGGCGTTGGGCGGGCATCTGGACGAGCTTGCCCATGCCTCTGTCGGTGCCCGAGCGGCGGATGGCGTCGCTGCCGGCTTCGGTGAGCGGGCCTTCGGGGCCGAGGGGGACGTTCTCGAGCTTGGCGAGGGGTTCGATGCCGAAGCGCTGGGGGTACTTCAGACGGCGTTCGGCTTCCTCGTCGGGCCAGTGCCAGGCCTGGCCTTCGTAGAAGCCGCCGCGGACCTGGAAGAGGTAGAGGGTGGCGGTGCCCCGCAGCCAGTCGGGCAGCTGCACGCGGGGGGAGGCGCCGGTGGCCAGGACCGCGAAGCGGGGCTGTGCGGTGTCGTACTCGGGCTTCTTCTCGGGGAAGCCCCAGGAGAGGGTCTCGATGCCGTGCTCGAGGTTGCGTTGGGACTCGGTGCTCTGGCCGACATGGACCATGACGAACGTCGACATCTTCATGCAGGGCATCATAAGCGGGTTGCTATCGACAGGTCTATAGTGTTTCCTCATCTCATGATCCAACGGGTGTCAACGCTGTACTCCCAGTGTGACGGGCCCCGTTGACAACCGATCAGCGACGACTGAGCGGCGCCGGCCCTTCGCCGCGCCGCGGGCCGGCTGACGCTGAAGCAGCCGTTGTCGGCCGAGCTCGCCGACAGGAACCGGGGGAACGACCGTGAGCGACAGGGCCCGTACGGAGATGGCGAACGACAGGCACACCATTCCCGCCCAAACGACGCCTCCGGAGCAGGCGCCGGCGGGCGGCGTGGCGTGCGCGGCGGCCGGCTCAGTCGGGGAGATCGCCGCGCTGGTGGGCAGCCCCGCGTTCATCGCGCGGTGCGTCGAGCGGTACCGCGCGTCCGGGTTCGGTAACCCGGACGAAGGCGAGGTGCGGAGCTGGCGTGCGAGCTGGCCACCCCTCTTCGAAGCCCTGATGCGGGCCGGGCTGTCGGATTTACGGGTGTACCTGGAGTACGGGACGCCGGGCGGAGGACGGCGCCTGGACGCGCTGCTGGTCGGCAGCGCACCAGGCGGCGGGCTCACCCTGGTGGTGGTCGAGCTGAAGCAGTGGCAGACCTGCCGGATCCTGGACGGCGGCCGGGTCATGCGCAGCGACGGGGTGGTGACCACGCATCCCGTCTACCAGGTCGCCGCCTACCGGAGCTTCTTCCGGTACTGGCGGCCCGAGGGGGCGCCCCGCCTGGAGTTGCGCGCCGTTGTGGTGCTGCACGACGCCTCCGCCGAGCAGGGGGCGGCGCTCGGCTCGGCAGCCCCGGCGTTCGACGACATTCCCGTCCTGACCGCCGGCGATCTGACCGCGCCGCCCGCGGCGTTGGCCCGCCTGCTGCGCTGCGACGACGCGGGCGCGGTCGGCCGCGATCAGGTCGCCGCGTTCGAGGGCATCCGGTGGGCTCCGTCGGCCGGGCTCCTCGACCACGTCGGGGCCGTTCTGGCGGGCAAGCCCGCCTTCGCCCTGGTCGGCGACCAGCAGGACGCCTTCAACCGGATCCGTGACAAGGCCGCGCAGAGCCTGCGACACGCGGCCGCCCCGCCGGCGGCCGAACCCGGATCCGGCGGGATTCCGCCCGGGCGCGGGGCGGTCATCACCGTCCAGGGGGGACCCGGCAGCGGCAAATCAGCGCTGGCCGTACGGCTGCTCAGCCACTTCATGCGCGAGCACCCCGACGCATCCCCCCGCTTCATCACCCCCTCCGGCACACTGCGCTCCCACCTCCTGGACGCCACCGCCGACCACCCCGGAGCCCGCGAGCTCTTCCCCTCCGCCTCCAGCCTGCGCAGCACCGCCAGCCGGGCACGGGCCATCGTCATCGACGAGGCGCAGCGCATGGCGAGGTCCGGGGGGCGGATGGCGCCCGAACTCGCCGCGGTCCTCGACCGGGTCCCGCTGGTGGTGGTGTTCCTCGACGAGCGCCAGGTCATCCGGCCGAACGAAGGGGTCTCCGTCGCCGAGATCGACGCCTACGCGCGCGCGACGGGACGCCGCCACCACAGCCTGGCCCTCACCGGCTCGTTCCGCTGCCGAGGTTCGAAGGCGTACACCGACTGGGTCGAGGACCTGCTGTACGGGCGTCCGGTCCCCTGGACGGGGCAGGCCGGCTACGACCTCGGAGTGTGTACGGACCCCTTCGGACTCCAGGAGGGCGTCGAACGGGCCACCGCCGCCGGCGACACCGCGCGGATCACCGCCGGGTTCTGCTGGAAGTGGACCCCCACCCGCCAGTCCGCCCGGACCCTGCCCCTGGACATCCGCATCACCAGCACCCCACTCGCCGGCGGACCCCGCGTCTGGCAGGCCGCGTGGAACGCCTCCACCGCCCTCACCACCGCCGACGGCGAACCGCTGGCACCCGCCAGCCAGCTCTGGGCCAGCCACAGCGGCGGCCACCAGCAAGTCGGCTGCGTCTACACCGCCCAAGGCCTCGAGTACCACCACTCCGCCGTCATCATCGGCCCCGACCTCGCCTGGCGCGACAACCGCTGGACCGCCCACCCCGCCGAAAGCCACGACGCCCGCCTCCGCGACCTCGCCCCCGACGAATACCTCCCCCTCGCCCTCAACATCTACCGCGTCCTCCTCACCCGCGGCACCCACACCACCCGCATACACGCCACCGACCCCGAAACCCACCACCACCTCACCACCCTCATCAACCCCAACAGCCTCCACACAGACCACCAAGCCGGCTAACACCAGGCCGGAGCGCACCGTGCCTGGGCGGGCGCGGGACGTGGACGGCACAGCCCCGGCCGCTGGCACCGCAGCAGAGCGGACCCACCGGGAACCCGGGTCCCGGCATGACCCCTCTCCCCGCCATACGAACCCGAACAGTCCCCACGCACGCGGCCGAGGCAGGGCAGGTCCCAGCACGGCGCCCGGCACGGGGCGGAGCGGGCGGGTTCCTCCGCAGGTGAGACTGCCGGCATGGGCATGGGCACGGGACAGCACAGCAGCGAGCGCCGGGCGGGACGGCAGCGCAGACGCGGGACGGGCCGGAACGGTGGCTTACTGGTCCAGGCGGGGCCCACACGAGCACACGCCCCGGCAGTGGTAGCAGGTCCTGATCAGCCCGTGCTCCCGAGCGTCGCACGGCTCTCCACAAGGGTTGCCGCCAGTGCGCTCCTGTTCGAGAGCGACCATCCGCGGACCGTAGAGGCCAGCGCCGCCCGCCAGGTAGTAACCGTTGTCGGTGGCGAACATTCGGACGGAGCGGACGGACAGGACCCTCCCCCTGTCCGGTCCCTCCAGCACTGAAACCAGGTCTCCGGCCTTGTGCATCGTGCCCTCCATAGTTAGCAAGCCGTGACGGAGCTGTGCGCCCCGCGGCGATAGCAAGTGGGTGGGAAGGCCCCACTCGCGCTGGAACGTCACCGGCCCTCATCATCCCTTGGGGAGGGCGGCGGGCGGTAACGCTCGGGGCGGCGCGGACGGCCGCGGCCCGCTCCGGGAGCGCGGCATCCGCCGGCGGTGCATGGGCCGCACCGGCGCGGCGTCCAGGTGCACGTACTGCCTGCACTGCGAACCTCCGGGGCGACGACGGCTGACGGCCGCGGGGCCGGCGACGCCAGACTAGACAGGCCAGCGCTAGCTACGGCGCGGCACCGACCTGCCCCCGGTTGCCCGTCCAGGACGTTCGCCACCGCCTGTCAGCGACCGAGCCCTGGACCTGGTGGAGCTCGTGGTCAGCAAGTTGGTCACCAACACCCGCAAGTACGCCCCCGGCCCGAGCCGGCTCGACCTGGAAGTGCGGGAGGGGTGTGTGGAAGTGGCCGTGTGGGACAGCAACCCGAACCCGCCCGTGATCCTGCCCCCGACACCCCGCGCATCGGACAGCAGGGACTCGCGATCGTCGTGGGCGTCGCCCGCACCTTCGCCATCGAGCGCGGCCCCGCGGGGAAACGCATCACCGCGGCCATCGCCCTCACCGACGGCTGAAGGGCCCGGGACGGACGGGTCGGCAGAACGGGGCGGGCCCGCGGGCCCCGGTGCGGGGTGGCCCTGACGCCTGACGTCGGCTCCACCGTGCGCGGTACCCCCCACCGTCAGGCCCGGCGGTGGCCGACCCGCGGTGGCGGAAGCAGTCAGGCATCAGGGCCCGGGGCCCGTCCCGGAAGCTCGGGGGCGGACCCCCGGGACGGTGTTGGCTCCCGGTCTCTCCAACGAACCGCCCCCGCGCGCGGACACGCGCCCGCCGAGGCCCTGGGCCCTGTGCCGGGACGGGAGCCGGCGGCCGGGTGCGGTCAGGGGCGGTGGGGGAAGGTCTTGTCGGCGCCGGTCATCTCCAGCAGGCGGGCGACCTGAGTGCACGGGGCGGCCAGGCGCAGGCCGCGGCCGGACTTGCGGGCCACGAGCATGGCGCGGATGAGGACGTTCAGGCCGGAGGAGTCGCAGAAATCGACACGGCTGAGGTCGACGACGACGTCGGTGGGGCCGCCGGTGTGGGCCAGCGCTCCGAGGAGTGCGGTGCGCAGGGCGGGCGCCTGGTCGACGTCGAGCTCGCCGGTGGGGCGGACCACGATCACGTCCGCGCGTATCTCGGTCTCCACCGACTGCGGCCCGGTGGTCGCATCCGTAGCCATGCTGAATCTCCTCTATGCCGGACAGGGTCCTGGTGACCGTACTTGAGGATCTTCCTCGGCGGCCATGTCCGGGGTGCCGCCCGTAGGTGACGCGGGGCCGGGCCCGCTCGCGGCGTGCGCGGCCGGGTACCGGTGGCACCGTCAGCGGGCACGCCCCGGGCCGATGCGGCCTGCTGCCGGTGAGCGGGGACCGCGGCCTCTGCTGGGGCCTGCTGTCCGGGGGCCGCGGCGGCCGGGGTGGTGGTGGAGTGGGAGCGGGCCGCCGCCGGGGACACCCTGACGCGGGACGCGGGCGCGGCCGGGGCGGAGGGCGGTGTCGTCAGGGAGCGCAAGGTCGCGTCCACGAGCCGGCCCACGGTGGTGGACGTGGGGCCGTCCTTCCAGCCGGTGTCGGCCTTCAGGCGGGCCAGGTGCGCGCCGAGGAGCGCGGGACCCCCCTGGTCGCGGATCCGGTCCATGCGGGCCGCGAGCAGGGGCCACTGGCGGGAGCCGACCAGGAGACCCACCTCCGTCTCGGGCAGGACGTCCTTGACAGGCCGACGATCGTGGCGTGCGCGAGCCGGCCCACGCCGAGCTGCTCCAAGGCCTTCGCGCGGTCGCCGAGGTCCAAGTCCCGGGGCACGTCCAGACCCTCGGTCAGCGGACCCTAAGACCGCTTCGCGTCCGTACTCGCGGGCGGGCCGCAGGGGGTGCGCGAGTTGAGCGTCCGCTGGAATGCTGAGGAGTTCGTCGTCACCGTTCCCGGGCTGCGGTCCTCATGAGCGGCCTCGAGGCCCGCCTGGAGAGCTGGCGGGCCGTGCGGGCGTGGCTGGGTTGCCAGCAGAAGCTGGCGGATCGGGCAATCAGCGAGCTGAAGGCGCAACTGGTCGCCGAGGCGGCCCGCCAGCCCCGCCTCCGCCGCTGGATCGGAAGCTCGAATCCATCCGGACCGGGTCCGGACCGAAAGCACTGCGCGTCCACGTCGGGGATTGCGCGATGAGCGGCGGCAAGCCCTTCGGTGGTGTCCAGGACGTCCCGAGTGCCCCCGGCTGAGGAGAGCTCTATGGCCGAACCGGATTCGAACTACTCCGAAAGGTGATCATCCCCGAGTAGCACTTCGCAACTCCTCAAGATCTTTTGCCTACGGAGCCGTATCGCGCAGGTCGGGGCGGTTCCTCGGCAGTCCGAAGCCTGCCATTGCCTTTTCCTCGTAGGACAGGAAGCCCAGGCTCCGGTAGAACGCGTGGTTGCGGTTGCCCTCTGGTGACGACTCGTGGTCCGTGGACAGGAGGAAGAACCGGCAGTGGGAGTAGCGCCGCATCAGGTGCTCGACTAGTGCCCGTCCAACCCCCTGCCTGTGGTGCGCCGGATTGACCACGACGTCCTGGACGTAACAGATGTGCTCGTCATCGGAGACCGTCCGGGCCAGCCCCAGAAGGGATCCCGATCCGTCTCGTGCCGTGATGACAAGGTGAGAGTTCACGAGACCGCGGCAGAGCTTGTCGACGTCGCTGGTGTAGCCCTCCCAGCCGACCGAGTCGTAGAGGTTCAGCACCTCAACAGGATCGAAAGCGCCCTCTTCCGCTATTAACACGTCGATCCCCTATGCGCTGGTGCGTTCTCACTGTCAACTCGACACCACACACTTCGTGCACGTCAAGATCGATCACTGCCGGACCCGGCCGCCTCGCGTTCGAACGCTGGGAGGAGGCTCCGTGAGATCTGTGCCAGAACCGAGTGCGGCCTGCCCCGTTTATGCGTACGTGGTGCCCTGGTTTCCCTCCGGGGCGAGGGAGTCGATGTCCTCCATGAAGCACAGCATCCGGGTGTTGACCACGTCCGGGTGGTCGATCTGCGGGCCGTGCCCGGTCGCGCTGATGATCTCGGCGCGGGCCCCGGGTATCAGGCGCGGTACGCGTTCCAGCTGCCGCTTGGGGTGCACGAGCAGGCTGTGCTTGCCCATGATCACGTACAGCGGGGTCCGGATGGACCGCAGCGCGTCCTCGGCGAGCGGCAGTGGTGCGGGGCGGCGGATCCGGTACGCGCGGGCGCCGAGTTGGATCCACTTGCGCATCTCGGGTACGGCGATGACCGGCTGGTCCAGCCACTTGGCGAGCCGGGGGCGCAGGGCCTTGGGGGCGAAGGTGGCGAAGAGGCTGATGAAGACCCAGGCGAAGAAGCGCAGGCCGACCTTTTCCAGGCCGCCGGGGTCGAGGGCGGTGACGGAGGCGAGGCGTTCGGGGCGGCGGTGGGCCTGGTTGAGGACAAGCCAGCCGCCGTAGGAGGAGCCGACGAGGTGGACCTTGTCGAGGCCGAGCGCGTCGAGGGCTTCGTCCATCCACTGGGCGGCGCGCTCGGGTTGCCACATGGGCTCGCGGTGGACGCTGCGGTTGGCGTCGCCCGGGGTGTCGAGGGCGTAGACGGGCCGGTCGAGGCTGAGCCCGGGGGTGTTGGGGTACCACATGGCGGAGCTGTAGCCGGCGCCGTGGATCAGGACGATCGGCGTGCGGGACTCGGCCTTGGGGTCGGTGGGGCCGTATCGGTAGACATGGGTGGTACCGAAGCTCGTCTCGACGTCGGTCTCGGAGCGGGCGGGTGCTCCCATCGCGTAGAGCACGTCCGCCGCGGCGAAGTAGCGGTCGCGGAGCTGGTCGTTGACGTAGCGGCCGACGTCGCGGCGCGCACGGGTCGTGGTTTCGGGCATGGGGGCACCTCCAGGAAGATCGATTCTTCGTGATACGACCGTACCATGTTGTTGATACGGCGGTACCATGAAGTGAATCCGGGCGGGCCGGACGCGAACTCACCACCGACAGCCGGAGACACTGCACATGCCCAAGCACGTGGACCACGAGAAACGGCGCGTCCAGATCGCCGACGCCCTCATCCAGGCCGCCGGACGGCGCGGACTGCATGCCGTCGGCATGCGCGACGTCGCAGCCGAGGCCGGCGTGTCACTACGGCTCGTCCAGTACTACTTCGAGACCAAGGAGAAGCTGCTCTTCTACGGCCTCAAGCACCTCACTGACCGCTTTACCGCACGTGTGGGCGCCCGCCTCGCCGCCGCCGGACCGGACCCGGGCCCGCGCGCCACGATCGAGGCGCTACTGCTGGCCTCGCTGCCGACCGACGAGGAGAGCCGCACATTCCACCTGCTGTACAGCTCCTACGCGATCCTTTCTGTGACCGACGAGGCACTCGCCGCCCAACCCTTCATCGACAACCCCGACGCCGCCGAGAACGCCCTGACCGGACTACTCCAGCAGGCCCAGGAGACCGCCCTGGCCGACACAACCGTCGACGCCCGCACGGAAGCGATCAGCCTGCTCGCCATAACCGCGACCATGGGCACCAGCATCCTCGTCGGCCAACGGACACCGGAGTCCGCCATCGCGGCACTCCACCACCACCTCAACCGGATCTTCACCAACAACCCCACCACGCCCACCGCATGACCCCGACAGTGGCAGCGGACTCCAGAGACGTTCAACGAGGCTGCGACAAGCTTCGAGGGCCTTGCCCCTGTTCCTCCGGGGGTGATATGCGCTGCTCGGGGGCCCGTTCACACGTCGCGTTGCCGCGCGACGACCACAGCGAGTACGACCGCGATCAGCGGCCAGAGCGCATACACGGCCCATGAGCTGGGGATGGTGGCGCTGTAGGCGAGTGAGTGGGGATCCGGTGCCCAGTTCTGGGCCAGGCGCTTCCATGCCGTGACCGGCATCGCATGGCTTATGGCGGCGGACCAGCGTGCGCTCTGCGAGAAGATCGGCGGCAGCATCACCAGGGTAAAGGCGCTGGTGACCATGGTGGTGGCGCTGTGTCTGATCAGGGCCCCGAGGCCGAGGCCGATCAGTGCGCAGACCGGGGCAAGCAGAGCGGAAGCCATCAGAGCCCGGAGCACTCCGGGATGGGTGGGGGAAACCCCGGCCTGCTGCCCGTTCAGGATGGTTTGGGAGGCCAGGAAGCAGCCGGTGGAGATGACCGTGCCGACTGCGGTCCAGAGCCCGGCGGTGACGACCGCCTTGGCCAGCAACACCGCACCACGGGCGGGGACGGCCACGGTGGTGGTGCGGATCAGGCCGCTGCTGTACTCGCTCACGACGGTGAGGGCGCCGACGCTGCCGGCGACGAGCATCAGCGCCATGAAGCCGGCCGCGGGGAAAGCAACGAACACGAGGAATCCCTGGTCGGCCTTCGCGGCCGGGCTCATCGTCCGGAGGTTGTTGATTTCCGCCAGTGCCGATACAGCGGCGGACCCGATGACGAACAGGGCGGTGAGCGCGAGCGTCCACGGGGTGGAGCGCAGGGACCGCATTTTGATCCACTCGGAGGCGATCAGGTCGCGGAAGCTGGCGGGCGGCTCGGCGAGGGACGCGGCCGACGTGGTCGCGAGGGCGGAGGCGTGTGTGGTCATCGGGGCTGTCCTGCCTGGTATTCGACGCTGTCGGCGGTGAGTTCCATGAAGGCCTCCTCCAGCGAGGCGGTTCGTGTGGTCAGCTCGTTCAGCAGGATCCCGTTCTCGAAGGCGAGCGCGGCGATCCGGTCCGTCGGCAGTCCGGTCACGGCAAGCTTCTCGGCGCCCGCCGATCGCGCCGGCTCGACCGATGCGCCGGCGGCGGTCAGCACCGCCGTCAGTTCGGCTGCTTGGCGCGTGCCCACCACTACGCCGAGGCAGGTGCTGCGGGCCGCGAAGTCCCGTACCGACTCCGCGGCGATGAGCCGGCCTCGGCCGATGACGACGAGCTGGTCGGCGGTGTTCTCCATCTCCGACATGAGGTGGCTGGAGAGGAAGACGGTGCGGCCCTCGGCCGCGAGGCGCCGGAAGAGGCGGCGCATCCAGAGCACGCCTTCCGGGTCCATGCCGTTGACCGGCTCGTCGAACATCAGCACCGGCGGGTCGCCGAGCAGGGCGGTGGCGACGCCGAGGCGCTGCTTCATGCCGAGCGAGAACCCGCCGATGCGGCGGGTCGCCGCATCGGCGAGGCCCACTTCGTGCAGGACCTCGCCTACTCGGCGGGGGGAGATCCCGTTGCTGCGGGCCAGGGCGGTCAGGTGGGCCGTGGCGGTGCGTCCGCCATGGACCTGGCCTGCGTCGAGGAGGGCGCCGACGTGCCGCAGTCCGCGCGGGTGGCTGCGGAAGGGGACCCCGCTGACGGTGGTGGCGCCGCCGGTGGGCGCCTCCAGGCCGAGGATCATCCGCAGGGTGGTGGATTTACCGGCTCCGTTGGGGCCGAGGAAGCCGGTGACCTGGCCCGGCCGCACGGTGAAGGACAGCTGGTCGACAGCAGTCTTGCCACCGTAGCGCTTGGTGAGTTCATTGACTTCGATCATGTGGACAACCCTGCCGGGAGGGCCCCATCCGGTCATGGGGCCGTGGGCGGCAATCGTGCGGCGGCCTTCGCCCGTGGTCGTACGCCCACGGGCCGATGCCGCGAGGTAGTCGGCTGGATAACCTCGCGGGATGAATGCCATACCGACCACTCCGTCGCCCACGCGCGTCGCACCGTGCGGCCGTTCTCCGGAGGGGGCGCCCTGCCTCCAGAGGGCACACCTGCGATGACGAGAACGAACGTCATGGCCTGGTTGGGGGGCGTCCTCTACGTCCTCGCGGTGGGTCTGCTCGTAGGAGGCGCGCCGCGGGCTTCGGGCACGATCCATGGCATCGGGGCACTGTTGGCGGCGAGCCTGCTCGTCGGCGTTCTGCGACGCAGGCCGGTCCTGGCTCTGGTCATGACGCTCCTCGGGTCCACGGCCGTGGTGGTGGGTCCCCCGAGCTCCGCCGGTGTGGACCTGTCGGCTTCGTACCAGGGCGAGTTCCTGTCGTATCTGGCGGTGGACCTGGTCCTGGGCTTCATCGTCGCCACCCGCGCGCGGCGGGCTTCGACCGTCGCCGCGGCCACCTCCCTAGCCGTCCAGCTCTTGCTCGTCGGCGGCTTCGCCCACGGTGACAGCCTGACGGTCAACCTCGTGATCGCCCTCCTGGCGATGGCCGCGGCCTGCACGGCCGGTCTGCTGAGCCGCGAGCGCCGCGAGCACGCGGTGGCGCTGCGCGCACAGGAGGTGGCAGAGGCAGTGATCGCCGAACGGCTGCGGATCGCACGGGAGTTGCACGACATGGTCGCGCACAGCATCGGCATCATCGCCATCCAGGCCGGGGCGGCGAGCCAGGTCATCCGTACCCGGCCCTTGGAGGCCGGTGAGGCGCTGCGGGCCATCGAGGTCACCAGCAGGGAGACCCTGTCGGGCCTTCGGCGTACTTTGGTGGCACTTCGTCAGGCAGAGCCCGGTGTGGTGGCCTCGGGAGGGCGGGCGGCCCTCGCGCCCTCGCCGGGTCTGGCGGACATCGACCGGTTGGCGGCGGCCACGGCCGACGCGGGGGTACATGTGGATGTGCGCCGCATCGGGGAAGAGCGCCCTCTGCCGGCCGACATCGACTTGTCCGCCTTCCGTATCGTTCAGGAGGCGCTGACCAACGTGGTCCGCCACGCGGGCACCGGAAGCTGTCGGGTGTTCATCGACTACAGAGATATGGAGCTGGCCGTGGAGGTCGTCGACGATGGGTGCGGTGCCGCCAAGAACGGCTCGGCCCACGGCTTCGGTCTCGTGGGCATGCGGGAGCGGGTCGCCCTGTTGTCCGGGGACCTCAGCGCCGAAACGCGTCCCGAGGGCGGCTTCCGGGTGACGGCCCGGCTGCCGCTGCCCGAACCCGCCGGAGTTCCGGTGAACGCCCGATGACCGGCAGTCCCGTACGCGTCGTACTAGCCGACGACCAGCCACTGGTGCGGTCTGGCCTGCGCCTGGTCATGGCCGACCACCCGGACCTGGAGGTCGTCGGCGAAGCCGCAACCGGTGCCCAGGCGGTCCAACTGGTCAGGGACATCGTCCCCGATGTCGTGGTGATGGACATCCGGATGCCCGGCATGGACGGGATCGAAGCCACCCACCGGATCACCACCGGCCCGACCGCGACGCGCGTCCTCGTCCTGACCACGTTCGACGAGGACGACTACGTCTACGGCGCGCTGCGGGCCGGAGCGAGCGGCTTCGTGGTCAAGGACATGGCGCTGAACGACATCCTCGCGGCGATCCGCGTGGTCGCCGACGGCGACGCACTGATCGCGCCGGGGGTCACGCGCCGACTGATCGCCAACTTCGCCGGACAACCCCCGCAGCGCTCCCCGCGGCCGGTCGCGGGCATCACCGAGCGGGAACGGGAAGTCCTGACCCTCATTGGGCGCGGCCGGACGAACGCCGAGATCGCCGAGGACCTCTTCATCACGGTGGCCACCGCCAAGTCGCACGTGTCACGCCTGCTCACCAAACTGGGCGCCCGGGACCGGGTCCAGCTCGTGATCACCGCCTACGAGATAGGGCTCGTCTCGCTGCCCGACTGAGCAGCACCACGGCTTCGGCCAGTCCCAGAGCCGTGGTGCTTGCCACCGGGCTGCCAGCGCGGGCGCGGCGCGGCCGCGGCCCGGCGGCGGGATCCGAGCGGTTATGCCGGGCAGGACGGCCAGGTGCTCAGCGGTGCCGGGGCGGGCCCGGTCGGCTTCGACGAGTGCGCACGTGCGCAGAGGAACCGCTGCACGCCCATCCCCGTCCCCGTCCCCCTGCAGCAGTGCGGGCCGTCGCCCGGTGGGACGACGGCCCGTGCGCGTGCCGGTCAGCGGTGGTGGCCGCATGGTCCAGCCACGGGTAGATCACCTCACGCAGGCTCCCTGGCTTGGCGCCCGGCCTGCGCGTGGGGTCAGCGGCGGCGGCCCCAGGACTCGGTGTCGACCGTGCGGCCGCGGTCGTCGCGCAGCGTCGCGGTGTCGGCGCGGTTGTCCCAGACGTAGTCGCGGCGGTCCTGGAAGAGGTCGGTGCGGGTGTCGCGTCCGTTGCCGCTGTGGATACGGATGGTGGCGTGGCGTGCGATGCGGACGTTATCGAATCGGTAGCGGTTGCCGTCGCTGTCGCGCAGCGTCCAGCCGCGGAGGTTGACGGCGTCGCGGGTGGTGTTGGTGATCTCCACCCACTCCGCGTTCAGGGACCGGTTCGAGCGGTCGTCACGTCCGGGGCTGTCGGCCTGGACCCGGCTGATCTCCACCCGCGGGTGCCGCTGCTGGTGACGGTCACCGTCGTGCGCGGCCGCCGGCAGCGCGGCGGCGGAGACAACGGCGCCGGCGGCCAGGACCGTGGCGGCGATACGGCGTACGGAGGAAGAAGCAGAAGACATGGGTGGCACTCCCTCAAGAACAGCACCTCACCAGCCGAAACAGGCGGCAGAGGCACTCTCGGAGACGGCCCGAAGCGAGCCGATGGCCACACTCTCAACCCGACACCAGCCCCACCGTACCCCCCACAGACCCCGGTTACCAGACACGGACATATCCGTCACACTCACCTGCGCACCGCACACACTTCCCCCGAACATGCCCCTGACATTCACTGACCGCTACACCCATCCATACCGGAAGCCGCACCTCCGGTTCGGAGCACTCCGACGCATCACCAGGCGCACGCCCCGGCGCCTCACCCGGCCGGGCCAGTCGATCAAGTAACAACTGTTCTGCAGGATTCTTCGCGCACAATCCCGCAATCCGTACAGATTCACGCCCCGTGCGAGCCGATGCCGGCAGGGATGACGGGCGTCTCCCGCAGGGCGGTACAGGCAACGAGACCCACGCCGGGCCGCGGCGCCGGCGCCGGGAACCGGCGGCAGGCCGGGACGGGCCCCGGGCGGCAGCGGCCGACGGCGGGCGGGCGGCGGGCGGCGGGCGGCGGG
>NZ_JBHXSC010000104.1:0-16252 GCF_042716505.1 Streptomyces sp. NPDC058674 | reverse complement strand
GTCGCCGGTGCGCGGCGGGGGGGGGGGGGGGTTTTGTGTGGGGGGGGGGGGGGGGGGGGGGGGGGGCGCGGGGGGGGCGGGGGGGGGGGGGGGGGGGGGGGGGGGGGGGGCGGGGGGGGGGGGGCCCCCCCCCCCCCCCGCCCGCTTCCGCAGTCTTTCCCCCGAATAGTCTTATCAACAGGCTGTGGACAAGTTTTCGGGCGGATCATGGCTGGGAGAGGGGGAGGGTGCATACCCCCGCACAACGGAAGGAAACGGGCTCATGGCCGCATTCGCGGAAGGCGCACCCTGCTGGGTCGACGCCTCGCTTCCGGACGTCGAGGCGGGCAAGCGCTTCTACGGTGAGCTCTTCGGGTGGACCTTCTCCGAAGGCGGCGGCGCCGCATACGGCCACTACACGCAGGCCTACAGCCGCGGCCGCAACGTCGCCGCCCTCGCCCCCAAGCCCGACGGGCGCATGCCCACCGTCTGGGGGGTGTACCTCTACACCACCGACGCCTACGCCTGCGCCCAGCGCATCCGCGCCGCGGGCGGCCAGATGGTCATGGACCCCATGCCCGTCGGCCCGTACGGGACCGCCGCCATGGCCGCCGACCCCGGCGGCGCCGTCTTCGGCCTGTGGCAGCCCGGCACCCACCACGGCTTCGACGCCCAGCAGGAGCCGTACACGTACTGCTGGAGCGAGGTCTACACGCGCGCCCGTGACGCCGTGGACGCCTTCTACGCCAAGGTCTTCGGCTACGTCCCCGAGGACCAGGACGACGCCGGCGTCGAATACCGGGTCTGGTCGCCGCCCGGCAGCGCCCCCGGCTCGCACACGGCCGTGATGGGGCGCAGCCTCATCACCGACGCCTTCCCGGAGATCATGCCCGCGCACTTCCTCGCCTACTTCGCCGTCCCCGACTGCGACCAGTCCGTCGCGACGGTGAAGCGCCTCGGGGGCCGGGTCACCGCCGATCCGTTCGACACCCCGTACGGGCGGATCGCGGTCGTCGCCGACAATCAGGGGGCGGTCTTCGGGCTGCTGTCGGAGCCGCGGACCAAGCACGCGGGCTAGAGACAGCACCGGCCGGGCGCGGTCCCGGGGCCGGACCGGGCGCGGGCCTGACAGAATCGGGGTTGCGCGACCCGGGCGGCGCCCGGGAGTGAGACGCTGCACGGGGCAGGGCCCCGGGCCGGCTCGCGCGCGCTGGTGGCAGCGGGCCCGGCGAGGGCCCGTACGGGGAGGTGTGGAGGCCAGTGGTGGAGCAGCTGACGCAGCACGACCCGAGACGGATCGGCCCCTTCGAGGTGCTGGGACGGCTCGGCGCCGGCGGCATGGGGCTGGTCTATCTCGCGCGGTCCGCGTCCGGACGGCGGGTCGCGATCAAGACGGTGCGCACCGAACTCGCCGAGGATCAGCTGTTCCGCGTCCGCTTCACCCGCGAGGTCGAGGCGGCCCGCGCGGTGTCCGGCTTCTACACCGCGGCCGTGGTCGACGCCGACCCGCGGGCCGCCGTGCCCTGGCTGGCCACCGCCTACGTCCCGGCCCCCTCCCTGGAGGAGATCGTCAACGAGTGCGGGCCGATGCCCGCCCAGGGCGTCCGCTGGCTGGCCGCCGGGATCGCCGAGGCGCTCCAGTCCATCCACGGCGCCGGCCTCGTCCACCGCGACCTGAAGCCGTCCAACGTCCTCGTCGTCGAGGACGGGCCGCGCGTGATCGACTTCGGCATCGCCAGCGGGGTCTCCAACACCCGTCTGACCATGACGAACGTCGCCGTGGGCACCCCCGCCTACATGTCGCCCGAGCAGGCGAAGGACTCGCGCAGCGTCCGCGGCGCCAGCGACGTCTTCTCCCTCGGCTCCACCCTCGTCTTCGCCGCGACCGGCCACCCGCCCTACCACGGGGCCAACCCGGTCGAGACGGTCTTCATGCTGCTGCGCGAGGGCCCCAACCTGGAGGGGCTCCCCGAGGAGCTGCGGCCGCTCATCGAGTCCTGCATGCAGATGGACGCCACGCAGCGGCCGACCCCCGCCGACCTCCAGGCGCAGCTCGCCCCGCACCTCTTCGACGGCGGCGACGACAGCGGCACCGCCTCGGCCTGGCTCCCCGAGCGGGTCGTCGCGATGATCGAGGCCCGCCGGTCGGGCAACCGCACGCCCCCCGCCGCCGTGGTCCGCGCACCCGCACCCCGCCCCGGATCCCGCGGCCCCGACTCCGGACCCTCCACGCACCGCCGCCAGCGCGGCGCGGACCCCTGGGTGGACCCGCGCACCGGGCACGCCGTCCCGCAGCGCCCGCACCACCCGCCGATGTCCCCCGTGCCCTCCGGCGAGCCCGTGCGGCTGGGCGGCTCCCCCGTGCCGATCGGCCCCGGGCCCCGCGCGAGCGCCGCGGCGCCCGCCGCGCAGGCCTCCGCGGACTCGGCCACCGGCTGGATCCGCCCGCCCGGCGGTTCGGCCGCCGCCCCCGCGGTCGTGGCAGCCGTACCGAGTCCGGGGCCCGCCCCGGACAGCGGCCGCTGGCGCCCGTGGCGCTTCCGCATGTCCAACGAGGTGTGGGGCACCCCGACGGTCTCCGGCAACCTGCTCTACGTCACCTCCTTCGAGGTGCACGCCCTGGACGTGGCCAGCGGCCGGCGCCAGTTCAAGACCCGCGACGTCGCCTGGTCCATGGCCGTCTCCGACGGCCGCATCCACGCCTCCGACGGTCCCTCCCTCTACGCGCTCGACGGCACCGACGGCTCCGAGCGCTGGCGGCTGTCCACCGACGCCTGGGTGTACGCCCTGAGCGCCGAGCGCGGCACCGTCGTCACCACCACGCGGGGCGGCGGCGTACAGGGCTGGGAGGCCTCCAGCGGGCAGCGGCTGTGGGAGCTGTCCGGGGCGCAGACCGACTTCGAGACCCCGGAGGCGGCCCCCGTCCTCCACGACGGCACCGTGTACGTGTGGCAGGACGCCCGGCTGCGCGCCGTGGACGCCCGCAGCGGACGCGAGTCCTGGTCCTACCCGGTCGGGGACGCGGCCTCCTGCGGAAACGTGCCCGTACGCGTCACCCCGGCCCCCGACGGCAACGTCTACGTCTGCGCCGGCACCCGGGTGCTGTCCGTCGACCGGGCCTCCGGCCGGGTCCGCTGGCACTTCGAGGCGCCCGCGGTCTTCCTGGCCGCCCCGGCCTTCGCCCCGGGCCCCGCGGTGACCGGCGGCGGCGTCTACCTCGTCGACCACCTCGGCACCGTCTACGCCCTCGACGCGGCCACCGGCAAGGACCGCTGGCGGATCGCGACGGAGACCCGCGCCAGTGCCGACCCCGTACTGGTCGCGAACGGCAACGTCCACCTCGGGGCGGGCAGCGCGCTCTACACCCTCGACGCGGTCACCGGCACCCCGAAGTGGCGTTTCGCCGCCGGCGGCGAGATCACCGGCCTCCCGGCGGTCGCGGACGGCCGCGTGCACTTCGGCTCGGCCGACCACTGCCTGTACACCCTGGACGCGGCGGGCGGCCAGCTCCGCTGGAAGCTGGCCACGGGAGGCGAGATCACGGGCGCCCCGGTGGCCGACGCGGGCGTGGTCTACGCGTGCAGCAAGGACCGCTGCGTGTACGCCCTGGACGCGGCGAAAGGCACCGGTACCCGTACGGCGGGCTGAGGCGACTCGGGCCCCTCCCGGTCGCGCAACGCACCGGGAGTGACAGGATGGACCCCATGAGCAACGTTTTCTTCGACATCAACATCAACGGCGCCCCCGCGGGCCGCATCGTCTTCAACCTCTTCGACGAGGTCGTCCCGAAGACCGCGCGCAACTTCCGCGAGCTGGCCACCGGCCAGAACGGCTACGGCTACGCGGGCTCCGGCTTCCACCGCGTCATCCCCCAGTTCATGCTGCAGGGCGGTGACTTCACCAACCACAACGGCACCGGCGGCAAGAGCATCTACGGCGAGAAGTTCGAGGACGAGAACTTCACCCTGAAGCACGACCGCCCGTACCTGCTGTCGATGGCGAACGCCGGCCGCAACACCAACGGCTCGCAGTTCTTCATCACGACGGTCGTCACCTCCTGGCTCGACAACAAGCACGTCGTGTTCGGCGAGGTCGTCGAGGGCCAGAAGCTCGTCGACGACATCGAGGCCCTGGGCTCCCAGTCCGGCGCCCCCAAGGCCAAGATCGAGATCGCGGCCTCGGGCGTCGTCGAAGCCGCCTGATCCCCGCACCACCGTGCCGGCCGGCCCCGCCCCCACTCGGGGGTCGGGGCCGCCGCCGTTCCCGCCGTTCCTACGGGTGCTCGCGGCCGGTGCCGTCGCCCGTGCCCGGGGGCGGCCGGCGGGGCGGCCACCCCGCCGGGTCGGCCGGCCCGGCGGGACCGGGGCGGTAGTGCTCCTGGTGGCCCGGGTCCCGGTGGGACGGGTCCCGGTGGTCGGGGTCCTGGTGGCCCGGGTCCCGGTGGTCGGGGTGGTCGGGGTCCCGGTGGGTGGGCGCGTCCCGGTCGGCGCGGGTGCGGCGCGGGGGGCGGCCGCGCATCACGGCCGCGCCGAGGATGAGCAGCGCGCCGCCGCCGAAGGCGTTGGCGAGGCCGTCCCCCAGACCCCGGCCGTCGCCGCCGACCGACAGGCTGCCGGCGGCCTGGCCCTGGCGGACCATCCACAGCGCCGCGAAACCGAGGACGACGACCCCGGCCAGCGCCATGAGCAGCCGGGAGCGCAGCACGACCGCGACCAGCGCCAGCACCGCCGCGAGGACGAAGGGGAGCAGGAGCGACCCGAAGAGGGAGGCCCGGCCGTCGGTGATGCCCGCGCCGGAGAACAGCTCCTGGACGCGGTAGTCCCTTCCGCGGCGGCCGTCGTACCAGGCGCGGAACGGGCTCCACACGGCTGCCGCGGCTCCGAGGAGTCCCAGCAGCGAACCCACTGCGTTGCGGATCATGCCCGGCCCTCCGTGGTGTGAGAGGCAGCGGTCCCGATCGACGCTACGCCGCGGCCCCGGCGCCCGCACCCGGGCCGGGGGCGCCCCCGCCCGGCTGTGATCGGCGGACGGCTCCTGGTAGCGTGCCCGCCATTGTCCAGGGGGAGGGGTCGGGCCGTGGCGGCTGGACGTCGGATCAGGTTCACGACGGTGCTGGTCGCCGTCGTGTTCGCGCTCACCGGTTTCTCGTCGAGCAGCGGCGGCAGCGGAAGCAGCGGCGGCAGCGGGAAGAGCAAGAGCGGCGGCGGAGGCTGCTCCAGCTCCAAGAGCAGCAAGAAGAAGTCGTACTCCGGCAGCAGCGGCAGCTCGTCGAGCGGCTCGCCCTCGGCGAGCCCCAGCGGAGACCCGGCCACGGCCGTGGTCGTCACGTGCACGGGGGCCGCCTCGCCGGTCACCACCCTCAAGGTCACCTCGCGGCTGGACCGCCGGGAGACCTTCGAGATAGCCCTGTCCCGGGAGACCGCGGCCGGCTCCGTCGTCGAGGCGACCACCTTGGACGTGACCCTGGCGGCGCGCGAGACGCGCTCGGTCGACGTCCCCCTCACGGCCCCGTCCCGGGCCGCCGAGGTGAAGACCTGCCGGATCGACGACGTCAGCGTCAAGAGCGGCTCCGGCGCGACGGCCAGTACCTCGCCCAGCGGGTCCCCGGACGGCTCCGGCACGTCCAAGCCGAAGCCCACCGCCAAGCCCACGCCTCGCAAGTCACGCTAGGTCCTGTCGCATCCACCCGGGGGCGTCCGCGGGACGGCCGGCTCACCGCAGCCGGTGCTCCGTCCCCGGCCGCCGGGACGCGAACAGCTCCGCCTGCCGCCCGGGAGCCAGGTTCCCCAGCGCGATCAGCGCCGGCGCCTGGTCCAGGGCCTGCCGCAGCGCGGCCAGTTTCGCCGACCACAGCGCCCGTACGGTCCCCTGCACGGCCTCCGTCGGGAAGCCGGCCAGCGTTTCCGCCGCCCGCAGGGCCGCCGGGAGCAGTCCGGCGGGCGGGGCCAGCTCCGAGACCAGGCCGATCTCGTACGCCCGCCGCGCGGACAGCCGTTCCGCCGTGCCCATCAGGGACATCCGGGCGGCCTCGCCGAAGGGCATCCGCTGCGCCATGTAGACGGCCTCGTAGGCGCTGACCATCCCGTAGGCGGTGTGCGGGTCGAAGTACGTCGCGGTCTCGGAGGAGACGATGAACTCGGACTCGCCCAGCAGGTAGAAGGCCCCGCCGCAGGCCATCCCGTTGACGGCGGCGACCACCGGCTTCCACAGGTCGCCCGCCTTGGGGCCGACGGCGACCAGCGGATCGTCGACCGAGTACGGGGAGCCGGGCTGCGGCACCTCGACCGCGCGGTCGATCCCGGTGCAGAACGCGGCCGTCCCCGCGCCCGTCAGCACCACGGCCCTCACCTCGTCGTCGTGGCGGAACTCCCTCCACACCGCCGTCAGTTCGCCCGCCGTCTCCAGGTCGATCGCGTTGTGCCGGCGCTCCCGGTCCAAAGTGACGACCGCGACCCCGGTCGCCTTGTCCCGCTCCACCCGCAGTGTCACGGCTTCTCCAGGATCCAGCGCGGCACGGCCATCCCGGCGGTCTCGGTGAACACCGCCTGGACGCGCGCCCCGATGCGCAGCCGGGCCGGGTCCACCGAGTCCAGCGGGGCGTCGGCGCAGGTCACGAGGTTCCCGGCCAGCCGGATGTGCGGGGCTTCGGCCAGTTCCACGAGGATCACGTTGTACGGGGCCTGCGCGGCGTACGCCGGGAGCAGCGGGGGGTGGGGGCGCACGTACGACCAGATGCGGCCGCGGCCGCTCGTCAGCCGCCACTCGCTCGCGAACGACGGGCAGTGCGGGCAGCAGGGGCGGGGCGGGAAGCGCAGCCTGCCGCAGTCGGCGCAGGCCTGGACGCGCAGTTCGCCCCGGGCGGCGTACTCCCAGAAGGGCGCCCCGTCCTCGTCGGGCACGGGCAGGAGCAGCGCGTCGGCGGTGGGCGCGGCGCCCGGTACGCCGAGGGGCGCGGCGGCGGGCCCGGGCCCGGGCGTGGTGGCGGGTGGGGTCAGGGGCGCGGTCATCGATCGGCTCCTCAGGCTCGCAGCAGGATCGCGGACGTCGGGACACCCTCGCCCGCCGTCACCAGGCAGGTTGAGGCGTCCGGCACCTGGGCGGTGGAGGTGCCGCGCAGCTGCTTGACGCCCTCGTTGATCAGGTTGAAGCCGTGCACGTAGGCCTCGCTCAGTCCGCCGCCCCCGGTGTTGATCGGGAGCCGGCCGCCCGTCTCCAGGGCCCCGCCCTCGGTGAAGGCGGCGCCCTCCCCGCGCCCGCAGAAGCCGTAGCCCTCCAGCGACAGCGGGATGAGCGGGGTGAAGGCGTCGTAGATCTGGGCGACGTCCACGTCCCGGGGGCCGAAGTCGGCCTGCTTCCAGAGGTGCCGGGCGGCGGTCCATGCGGGACCCGACAGCGGGTCGTCGTTCCAGTAGTTGACCATTCCGTGGTGCTGGGAGGGCAGTCCCTGGGCCGCGGAGTGCACGAATACGGGCTTCTGCCGGCAGTCGCGGGCCCGCTCGGCGGAGACGACCACGCAGGCCAGTGCCCCGTCCGTCTCCAGGCAGTTGTCGAAGAGGCAGAGCGGGTCGCTGATCATGCGGGAGGTCATGTACATCTCGCGGGTCAGCGGGCGCTCGTACATCATGGCGGCCGGGTTCTCGTTGGCCCGGTTGCGGCAGGCCATCGCCACGTTGAAGAGGTGGTCGCGGGTGGCGCCGTACTCGTGCATGTAGCGGCGGGCCAGCATGCCGATCTCGTCGGCGGGGCGCAGCAGCCCGAAGGGGCGGGTCCACTGCCCGGGGGTGGGCAGCTGGACGGCGGTGTTCTTCCAGGGGCGCGGGCCGGAGCCGCGCTTGCGCGAGCGCCAGGCGACGCCGACGGAGGCCTGGCCGGTGGCGACGGCGGCCGCGAGGTGGCCGACGGTGGCGCAGGAGCCGCCGCCGCCGTAGCCGATCTTGGAGAAGAAGGTGACGTCCCCCGCGCCGATGGCCTTGGCCACCTCGACCTCGTCGGTCTCCTCCATCGTGTAGGAGGAGAAGGCATCGACCTCGGCGGGGTCTATGCCGGCGTCGTCCAGAGCCGCCAGAATGGCACGGCAGGCCAGTTCCTTCTCGGACTGAGGCAGTTGCTTGGCAAAGGCGGTCTGGCCGATGCCGACTATCGCCGTAGCGTCCTTGAGCGTTGCCGCCATCGCCACCTCCGGGGTGCGCCAGTACTGACAGCCGCGAAGGCTACAGCTAATCTGACGGATAGTCAGCTACCGGTGTCGGGGAGGGCGGACGATGGACGACGAGGGCGCGAACGAAGAGCTGCACGAGGGCCCGCACGATGGCCTGCGCGAGGGCCGGGGCGAAGCCCGGGGCGCGGGCCCGGGCGGCACAGGTCAGGGCGGGTGCACGGACGGCGGCGGGTACGCGGGACCCTCGGGCGGGTACGCGGGGCCCCAGGGCGGGCCCGACTACGGCCCGGGCGGCCCGGGCGGTCCGGGCGGTCCGGGCGGTCCGGACGAGGACGCCGCGGGCCACGGCACCGCGGGCCCCGGCGGAGACCCGCGCGGCGACCTGCGCTGGGGCAGCATCGCGGGGCTGGTCAGGGAGGCCGCGGACCGGTACGCCGACCGCGAGGCCGTCGTCGACGGCCGCGTACGGATCAGCTACGCCCAGCTCGGCGGGCGCGTCGAGCGCGCCGCGGCCGCCTGCATCGCCGCCGGCGTCGAGCCCGGCGACCGGGTCGCCGTCTGGGCTCCCAACACCCTGGAGTGGATCGTCTCGGCCCTCGGAGCCGTCTCGGCCGGGGCCGTCCTCGTCCCCCTCAACACCCGCTTCAAGGGCGCCGAGGCCGCGTACGTCCTGCGACGCAGCCGCGCCAGGCTCCTCTTCGTCACCGGCACCTTCCTCGGCACCTCCTACGTCGCCTCCCTGCGCCGCGCCGCCGCCGAAGGCCCCGGCGCGGGACCGCTGCCCGGACTGCCCCACCTGGAGCAGGTCGTCGTCCTCGCCGAGGACGCCCCCGAGTCCTTCCGCACCTGGAAGGACTTCCTCGCGGGCGGGGACCCGGTGTCCGCCGGGACCGTCCGCGCGCGGGCCGAGTCGATCCCCTCCGACGCCCCCTCCGACATCATCTTCACCTCCGGCACCACCGGCAGCCCCAAGGGCGCCGTGATCACCCACGCCCAGTCGCTGCGCTGCTACGCCGTCTGGAGCGACCTCGCCGGCCTGCGCGAGGGCGACCGCTACCTGATCGTGAACCCCTTCTTCCACACCTTCGGCTACAAGGCCGGGATCATCGCCTGCCTGATGCGCGGCGCCACGATGGTCCCGCAGCCCGTCTTCAACGTGGACACCGTCCTGGCCAACGTCGCCGCCGAGAAGATCTCCGTCCTCCCCGGACCGCCCACCCTCCACCAGTCCCTCCTCGACCACCCCCAGCGCAACCACCACGACCTCTCCGCCCTGCGCCTGGTCGTCACCGGCGCGGCCGTCGTCCCCCTCCAGCTCGTCGAACGGCTCCGCAGCGAACTGCACATCGCCACCGTCCTCACCGCCTACGGGCTCTCCGAGGCGGGCGGCATCGTCACCATGTGCCGCCGCGGCGACCGGGCCGAGGTCATCGCCGAAACCTCCGGGCGGGCCATCCCGGGCACCGAGCTGCGCATCGCCGGACCGCAGGGGCGGGCGCAGCCCGTCGGCACGGCCGGCGAGGTGTGGGTGCGCGGCCACCACGTCATGCAGGGCTACTTCGAGGACCCGGACGGGACGGCAGCCGCCATCACCCCCGAGGGGTGGCTGCGCACCGGGGACGTGGGGGTCCTCGACACCGGCGGCAACCTGCGCATCACGGACCGGATCAAGGACATGTTCATCGTCGGCGGCTTCAACGCCTACCCGGCCGAGATCGAGCAGCTCCTCGGCCTGCACCCGGACATCGCGGACGTGGCCGTGGTCGGCGTCCCCGACCCGCGCCTGGGCGAGGTGGGCAAGGCGTACGCGGTCCGGCGCCCCGGCTCCGTCCTCACCGCCGACGACCTGATCGCCTGGTCCCGGCGGGAGATGGCCAACTACAAGGTGCCGAGGACGGTGGAGTTTGTCACCGGCCTGCCGCGCAACGCGAGCGGCAAGGTCCTCAAGCGGGAACTGCGCGCGCGGGAGGCCGAAGCGGCCCCGCGGGGCGCCGACCCGGCCTGACCGCTGCTCCCGGCCTGACCGCTGCTCCCGGCCTGACCGCCGCTCCGCGGGCCCCGACCGCTCCTACGCGGCCTTCCGGGCCAGCACGAGACGCCACCGAGGTGGCCCCGAGGGCAGCCGCCCGAAGGGGGCCAGCGGCGCCGTCTCCACCGCGAAGCCGGCTGCCTCCAGGTCGGCGCGGACCCCGCTCAGGGGGAAGGTCCGGTAGTACATGACGAACGGCGGCCGCCACACCGCGTTGCGCACCCGCATCGCGGCGTCGAAGCCCGCCACCGCCCACCAGGCCGGGTGGCCGGGCGGGATCGGCGCCCCGATGGGGAAGGCGAAGAGGCCGCCCGCGCGCAGTGCGGAGTGCACCCCGGCGAAGAGGGCGGGCCGCTCGGCCGGCAGGAAGTGCCCGAAGGCCCCGAAGCTCACCGCCAGGTCGTACGCGTCCCCGAGCGCGGGCGGCAGGGCCAGCGCGTCGGCCCGGACGAGCTCCACGCGCCCGTCCGGGTGCGCGCGGCCCGCCTCGGCGAGCATGCCCGCGCTGAGGTCCACCCCGGTCACCCGCTCCCGGCACAGCCGCCGGAGCATCCCGAGCGCGGCGCCGGTGCCGCAGCAGACGTCCAGTCCGCTGTCGAAGGAGCCCTCCCGCTCGGCCAGGGCCTCCTCGACGGCGTCGAGCATCCGGTCCGGGGTGCGGAAGGGCGTGTGGTCGAACTTCGGCGCCAGCAGGTCGTAGCCGCGCTCAACGGAGGAGAGGGCCTGCACGGCGAGCTCGCGGACGCCGGGCCCCTGGGAGGTGAACACGCCCCCAGGCTAGTGCTGTGACCGGAAAGGTCCACCGGATCGCCCGGCGGCGGGCACACGGCGGCGGCCGCGGTGGCCTCCCCTCCGGGCCACCGCGGCCGCCGTTCCCCCGTCGTTCCCCCGTACGTGTGCGTCGTGCGTGTGGCGCAGGCGGTGCGTGCGGAGCCGACGGCTCCGGCGGTGCGTTCCTCGGTTACGGACGGGGACCCGACGCGTGGTTGTCCAGCGTCACGATCTCCTCGCCCGAGGCGTGGTCGTCGAGCGGCTGCTGCACCGGCCCGTCCGCCGGCTTGTCCAGCGGCTTGATCTCGATGCCGGAAGCGTGGTTGTCGAGCGGCCTGATGTCGCTGTCGTTCGGCAGGATGTTCTCGTTCGTCGTCATCGGATCTCCTGATCGATGGGTAGGGCCCGTTCGGCGATTCCCCCGCGGACCGCCGAACGGGTGACCTCCAGCGACCCGGATGCCCCCCCGGCGCACCGGGTCGATGCACTTATGGTGCCGCGAGGCGATAAACGAACGATGAACGACGCGTTCATCGCCCGGCGGTGCGGGTCGGGGCCGCTCAGGCGGCTATCCCGGTGTCCAGCAGCGCCCGCACCTCGGCGAGTTCCGCGGAGCCGAGCTGCTCGAAGACCGTCTCCGCGTCCCGCCAGCACGCCCGCGCCCGGTCCGACTGGCCCAGCCGCAGCAGGGCCTTGCCGAGCACCGTCAGCACGGTGGCCCGGCGCCACTCGCCGCCGATCCCGCGGAGCGCGATCGCCTGCTCGGCGTGCGAGGCGGCCAGCGTGGGCCGGCGCGCCGCCAGGTGGACCTCGGCGAGCCGGAAGTGCGTCACGCCCTCCCACAGGGGCTGCCGGTTGTCGTGGAACAGCGACAGCGCCTCGGCGAGCTGGGCCAGGGCCTCCCCGAGCCGGCCCGCCTGGGTGAGCGCGATGCCCAGGGCGTAGCGGCCGTTGGCCAGGCGCAGGGTCAGGCCCATCCGGTCGTATATGGCGATGCCCTGGCGGGCGAGGTCGATGGCGCTGTCGAGGCGGCCCAGCTCCACGTGGATGCGCGAGAGGTTGCACAGCGCGCTGGCCTCGCCGATGTTGTTGCCGTCGGCGCGGAAGTTCTCGATGGCCTCCAGCAGGTAGCGCTCGCCGTCCGCGTGCCGCCCCTGGTAGAGGGCGATGATCCCGCGGTCGTTCGGCGCCCAGCAGCTGGGCAGCGGGTCGGCGGCCTCCCGGGCGAGGGCCATGGCCCGGCGGGCCTCCCCGTCGGCTTCGGTGAAGCGGCCGGTGAACAGGTGCACCATGGTCAGGGTGGTACGGGCCCGGCCCTCGGAGCGGGGGTCGGCGGCGGCGCTCCCGGCGTCCCGCAGGGCCATGGCGGCCGACTCGTACTGCTTGGAGTTGGCGCCCGACTCGGCGAGGTCCTTGGCCGCCCACAGCAGGTCCACGGCCCTGCGCAGCACCCGCGTCCCGTCGCGGTCCTGGCGTACGGCGCCCTGCCGGACGCAGGCCAGCAGCGGGTCGGCCTCCGCGTACAGCCAGTCCAGGGCGGCGCGCGGGTCGGTGAAGACGAGCCCGGGGTGGCGGGTGGCGGACAGGTGCGCGGGGAGCCGGTCGCCGGGCCGCTCCAGGGCGTACACCCCGGAGGCGGTGGCCAGGTAGAAGTCCAGCAGGCGGTCCAGGGCGGCTTCGCGGCCGCCCGGCGGCTGCTCGTCGCGCTCGGCGCAGGCACGCGCGTAGAGGCGTACGAGGTCGTGGAAGCGGTAGCGGCCGGGGGCGGCCGATTCGAGCAGGGAGCAGTCGACCAGAGCCTCCAGGAGGTCCTCGGTGTCGTGCTCGGGCCGGTCGAGGACGGCCGCCGCCGCCGAGAGGGAGATGTCCGGACCGTCGGCGAGGCCCAGGAGGCGGAAGGCGCGCTGCTGGGCGGGCTCCAACTGGCCGTAGCCCAGCTCGAAGGTGGCCTTGACGGCGAGGTCGCCGGCCTGGAGCTCGTCGAGGCGGCGGCGCTCGTCGGCGAGTTTGGCGGCGAGGACGGAGACGGTCCAGGTGCGGCGGGCCGCCAGGCGGGAGGCGGCGATGCGGATGGCGAGCGGCAGGAAGCCGCAGGCGCCGACCACGTCGAGGGCGGCCTGGCGCTCGGCGCCGACCCGCTCGGAGCCGACGATCCGGGTGAACAGCTGGAGGGCCTCCTCGGGGCTCATCACGTCGAGGTCGACGAGATGGGCGCCGGCGAGGCCCGCCATGCGGACCCGGCTGGTGACGAGGGCGGCGCAGCCCGCCGTGCCCGGCAGCAGCGGCCGGACCTGGGCGGCGTCGCGGGCGTTGTCGAGGAGGACCAGGACGCGGCGGCCGTCGAGCGCGGAGCGGTAGAGCGCGGCCCGCTCGGCGGGTGAGTCGGGGATGGCGGTGTCGGGGGTGCCCAGCGCGCGCAGGAAGGAGCCGAGGACGGCCTCCGGTTCGGCGGGTCGGGCCTCGGTGCCCTGGAGGTCGACGTAGAGCTGGCCGTCGGGGAAGTGCGGGCGGGCGGCGTGGGCCACGTGCACGGCGAGCGTGGTCTTGCCGACGCCGCCGATCCCGGCGAGGGCGGAGACGGCCATGACGTGGCCGCCTTCCGCACTGCCGGACAAGATGGTGCCGAGCTCGTCGACGAAGCTGCTGCGGCCGGTGAAGTCGGCCACGGTGGCGGGCAATTGGGCGGGCCTTACCTGAACGGCCGCGGCGGCGGGTACGGGGTCCTCGGCGCGGGCCAGGTCGGCGTCGGCGTTGAGGATGCGCTGTTGGAGCGCGGAGAGTTCGGGCCGCGGGTCGACGCCGAGCTCGTCGGCTAGGAGCCGGCGGGTGTCGGCGTACACGGCGAGGGCCTCGGCCTGCCGGCCGCTGCGGTAGAGGGCGAGCATCAGCAGCTCGCGCAGCCGCTCGCGCAGCGGGTGGGCCGCGGTCAGCGCGGTGAGCTCGGAGACGGCCTCGGCGTGGTGGCCGACCTCCAGGTCGAGGTCGAGGCGGGTCTCCAGGAGCTGAAGGCGCCATTCGGCGAGCCGGGTGCGCTCGGTCTCGGCGTGCGGGCCGGGGACTCCGGCGAGGGGCTCACCGTCCCACAGGTCCAGGGCGCGGCCCAGCAGCGTCCGGGCGAGCGCGCGCTCACCGGCGGTGCGGGCCGCCTCGGCTTCGGCGGCGAGGCTGCGTGCCACGCCCAGGTCGAGCGTGGCGGCGGAGCGCAGGCGGATGGCGTAGCCGCCCGACTCGGTGACGAGCAGCCCGGGGTCGAGGACCTTGCGCAGGCGGGAGGCGTACGTCCGGATGGTGGCGAGGGCCTGCTGGGGCGGGTCCTCGCCCCAGATGGCGTCGATCAGCTCGGGCGCGGTGGCGGTGCGCCCGTCGCGCAGCAGGAGCGCGGCGAGCAGGGCGCGCTGCTGGGGGGTGCCGGAGGGCAGGGCCTCGCCGCCGCGCCAGGCGCGGATGGGCCCGAGGACGGCGAAACGGGCGCCGGGGGCTCCGGGCTGGCCGGCCTCGGGGCGGGGGGCGCCGGTGTGGGGGGCGCCGGTCCGGGAGGCCGCGGGCCGGCGGGCGCCGGATCGGGTGGTTCCGGCCTGTGCGGTCTCGGGTCGGGTGGTTCCGGCCTGTGCGGCCTCGGGTCGGGTGGTTCCGGCCTGTGCGGCCTCGGGTTGGGTGTGGACGTGGGCGGCGGTGGCCTGGGTCGCGGCGGCGGCCGGGAACACGGCGGCGGTGGCCGGGATCGAGGCCGTGCGGGTGGCGCTCGCGGAGCTGGTGCGGGCCGTCTCGGGGTGGTTCCGCGGGTGCGGGATGGCCGGTACGCCGTCCATCTGTCGTCCCCCCTGCCTTCCGTCGGTTTAAGGGTCAGTCTGCCCTGTGTAGCGCGTACACGTCAGCCCGTAACGGACCGATCGGCTCCCAACTAGCTGACGGTTCGTCAGATTGGAGCTACCGTATGGGATATGGAGACCTTCCCGAAGATCATCTCGGTGGACGACCACACGGTTGAACCTCCCCACGTCTGGCGGGACCGGCTCCCGTCCAGGTACAAGGACACCGGCCCCCGGGTCGTCCGCGCCCCCCTCAAGGAAATGACCTTCCTCGGCGGCAAGTTCGCCCCCGTCATGGGGGCGAAGGGCGACGATGGCCCGATCGGCGACTGGTGGGTGTACGAGGACCTGCACCGGCCGCTCACCCGCCTCGACACGGCCGTCGGGTACGCCCGCGACGAGATCAAGCTGGAAGTCATCACCTACGAGCAGATGCGCCCCGGGTCCTTCTCGGTTCCCGAACGGCTCGCCGACATGGACGTGAACCACGTGCAGTCGGCGCTCTGCTTCCCGACCTTCCCGCGCTTCTGCGGCCAGACCTTCACCGAAGCCCGGGACCGCGAGCTGGGACTGCTCGGCGTGCGGGCGTACAACGACTGGATGGTCGAGGAGTGGTGCGGGCCCGACGCCCGGGGGCGGCTCATCCCCCTCACCCTGATCCCGCTCTGGGACGCCCGCCTCGCGGCGGCGGAGGTCCGCCGCAACGCCGCCCGCGGGGTGCGCGCCGTCGCCTTCTCCGAGATACCCCCGCACCTGGGCCTGCCCTCGATCCACACGGACGAGTGGGACCCCTTCCTGAAGGCGTGCGACGAGACCGGCACGGTCATCGCCATGCACATCGGCTCCTCCTCCCGCATGCCGTCCACCTCGGCGGACGCCCCGCCGGCGGTCGGCTCCACCATCACCTTCGCCAACTGCTGCTTCTCGATGGTCGACTGGCTGATGAGCGGCAAGTTCGAACGCTTCCCCAACCTGAAGATCATGTACGCGGAGGGCCAGATCGGGTGGATCCCGTACATCCTGGAGCGCGCGAACGTGGTCTGGGAGGAGAACCGCGGCTGGGGCGGCGTGGCGGACAAGGTGCTGCGCCCGCCGTCGGAGCTCTTCGACGAGCACGTCTTCGGCTGCTTCTTCGACGATGCCTTCGGACTGAAGAACCTGGACGCGATCGGCGTCGGCAACGTCCTCTACGAGACGGACTACCCGCACTCGGACTCCACGTGGCCCAAGTCCCGCGAGGTCGGCGAGGCCCAGATGGGCCACCTGCCCCCGGACGTGGTGGACCGCATCGTCCGCGGCAACGCGATCGCCCTGCTGGGCCTGACGGGGGAGGGGCTGTGGGCGGGGGCTTAGGGGTGGGGGCGGGGGCTTTGAGGGGTGGGGCGGGGGTGGTGGGGGCGGGGGCTTCGGTGGGGCGGGAGCGGGCGGGTTTGGGGGTTTCCCGTCAGTCTCATCGTCTCTCCGGGTCGGGCCGGTCCCTCAAGGGCGCTCCTCCTTCGTCGTCGC
>NZ_JBHXSC010000103.1:0-16654 GCF_042716505.1 Streptomyces sp. NPDC058674 | reverse complement strand
CCGAAGAGCTGTTGTCGAGGACTTTCCATCAGTTGATGGACGAGCACGGATATGTGCTCATGTGCAATGTTCCCGAGGAGTTCGACTACGTCCGGTTCTGCCGGGGCCTCGGAAGCTTCGTACCCAACTACACGGGGGCCGTGGTCGGTGACGTCCGCCCCGAACCCGGCATGGACGACGTCTACCACGCGGGCAACACCCGCCCCCTCACTCCGCATTCCGAGGGCTACGACTTCGCCGTCACCCCGCCCCGGTACATCGCACTGTGGTGCATCACCCCGGCATCGGGCCCCGGCGGGGAGACGACCCTGATGGACACGCGTCCCCTGGTGGCCGCCCTCACCGACGTCGAGCGCAAGCAGTTGCTCGAAACGGACTACGCGTGGAAGACCACGGAGGGCGTCCAGCGGCTGGGGCTCGACCTGAAGACCCGCCACCCGATCCTAGAAGAGCGTTCCGGACGCGACATCGTCCGCTTCAGCTGCAACAACCTGATCCGCGAGGACGACGATTTCGCGGCCGCACTCCAAAGCCGCTGGCACGCCGCCTTCGACCGCGACCACGTCGCCGTGGAATACCACGAGCGGGACATGCTCGTGTGGGACAACTGGCGCCTGCTGCACGCCCGCAACGCATTCAGCGACCGCAGCCGTCACCTGCGCCGTATCCAGATCGCCGGCTGACCGGCCTCACGAGGAGTCATCCATGCACCGCACGATGCTGCACAGCAAGATTCACCGGGCCACGGTCACACAGGCGGACCTTCACTACGTCGGCTCGGTCACCATCGACCGCACCCTGATGGACGCCGCCGACCTCCTCCCCGGTGAGCAGGTCGACATCGTCGACATCGACAACGGGAACCGGCTCACCACGTACGTGATCGAGGGCGAACGCGACAGCGGCGTGATCGGCATCAACGGAGCGGCCGCCCGGCTGATCTCCCCGGGAGACCTGGTCATCATCATCGGATACCAGGTGGTGGCCGACGAGGAGGCCCGTACGGCGAGCCGGCACGTGGTGTTCGTCGACGAACGCAACCGGCCGCTCTCGATCGGTTCCGACCCTGCCGAGGTACCGGACTTCGCGGAGGCCGCCCGACTCGTGCGCGGCGACGTGGTGGAAGGAGCACGCCGATGACCACCACCCTTCCGTCGTCGCAGGCCCTCGCGGACACTGCCCTCCAGTGCCCGCGGGCACTGACCCACTACGACACCGAGTTACGGGCGGTACTCGCCGCTGCCGCGGACACGCCCGCCCCCGGCGGCGCGGACCCCGGCGGGTTCGCACCCGCCTGGGAACTGCCGGCCGCCGGAGACGACCTCGACCGCTTCTTCGCCCCCTCCGGCATCAGCGCCCACACCCTGGACGAGGACGGGGGCCGGCGCATCGGCCTCCTCAACCTGATGCACAACTCCCGCACCCGGACGACCAAGACGTTCGCCTCGCTGGTGATCGTGGCCCGAGCGGTGGCGCACATCCGGCGCACCGGCGAGTCCGTCGTGATCGTCACCCCGTCCAGCGCCAACAAGGCCACCGCACTGCGCGACGCGGTGCTGCGCGCCCACGAGTCCGCCCTGGTCACCCCCGACCAGCTGCGCATCGTGTGCGTGGTCCCGTCCGGCTCCACCGCCAAGCTCTGGCACTGCGGACTGGCCGGGGACGCGACCTCCCGTACGGCCCATCCGCTGGCGGTCCTGCGCACCGACGAACCGGGCGACGTCAAGCAGCTCGCCCGCGCGGTGGTCGAGCAGGAGGCCGAGGCCCTGTACGCGGACCACGGCATCCGCCTCTGGCACTCCCTGGACCTGCGCAACTACATGGTCGCCGACGCCGTACGGGCGCTCTTCGAGCGCGACTTCCTCCCCGAGGGGGACCGTACCCACGCGCATTCGGTCTCCAGCGCCTTCGGCCTGCTGGGCCACTTCCACGGCCAGCAGTGGCACACCCGCAGGCAGTGGCCCGACATCGGGGGCCAGTACTTCCTGGTGCAGCACCTGGGCACGCCCGACATGGTGTCCAGCCTCCACCACGGCCGCTTCGACCACCGCCCCGCCTGGGTGTTCCGCGACGGCCTGTTCCACCAGGACCAGGACCCGCACTTCCCGCAGGTCGCCCATGACCCCGGCGAGCAGCTCGACGCCACCTTCTACACGCACACACCGGCCACCTCCCCGCGGATGAACGAGATCATCGCCCGGCAGGGCGGCGGGGGTGTGGTCGTCTCCCTCATGGAATGCCTGGGGCACTACCCGCGCATCCGCCACATGCTGGCACCGCACGGCGTCCACCTCCCGGCCGATCCCCGGGACCTGCGGGAGTGGTCCCTGGTCATGGCCCTCACCGGTGTGCTCAACGGCATCGAGCGCGGCCTGATCACCACGCGGGAGGTCCTCGTCCACGGCTCGGGTTCCTACGGCACCGGGGACTTCCGCCCCGCCGACCCGCGCCACCTGCACCCCGTCGCCTCCCTGGAAGACCTGCGCCACGTGGTCCGCGCCGCCGCCGCTGCCTGAGACCGCGCGGCGGCATCACCCACCCCCTGCCCGGGAGCCTTCCGTGTCCGCTGTCCCCGCTCCGACCGAGTCGCCCCGCGCCGCCGCTGCCCCCGCCCCTGCCCCGCCCGCGCCCCGCGCGGGCGGGGGCGGGGGCGCCGGGCCCACCGCCGCCCGCGCCCGCATGGCGTACGCGTGGAACAACAGTCCCGCGCCGGCCTGGCGCACCCTGCGGCGCCTGCACGACGGCGCCGCGCGGCACGTGCCGGTGACGGTGTCCCGGGCAGCGCCGGGCCATCCCAGCATCGCCTACCTGGGGCTGCCCCAGGGCGAGGCGAACATCCTGCAACTCCTCGAACAGCAACGCTCCCGCACGAGCCCCGGTCCCGTACGCCGCGAGATCGGCCGCACCCGCCTGCGGGACCTGGCGTCCGGCCACTGGCCGGACGCGGACCTCGTCGTGGTGGGCGCCCAGGCGGGCCAGCTGCGCCGTCTACCCAACGCCCGGGCCGTGACCGCGCCGTTCCGCGTCCACCTCGTGGTGGACGTGCCGGCTTCCGCCGAAGAACTCGACGGACGGATATCGCGCCGGGAGCGGTGGGAGTTCCGCCGCAACCAGCGCGCACACCAGTGGACCCTCGAAGAGGACACCTCACCGGAGGCGTTCGACTTCTTCTACCGGACCATGCACGCGCCGACGATGCGCCGCCGCCACGGCGACCGCAGCCGTACCGAGAACCCGGCCGTGGCCCGGCACGCGATCCTGCGCCACGGCACCCTGATGTTCGTCACCTCCGCCGCAGGAGTGCGCGTCGCCGGCGTGCTGTGCCACTGGTCCCGGGACCGGCGCACCCTGACCACCCGTCTGCTCGGGGTCCGAGACGGTGAGCAGAGGCACTACGACGAGGGCGCGTTCAAGGCGGTCTACCACCTGCTCCTGCGGTGGGCCCGCGAGAACGGCGTCGGCCACGTGGACTTCTTCGGGACCGAGGCCTTCATCAGCAAGGGCATCTTCCAGTGGAAGCGCAAGTTCGGGCCGCGCGTGGTCCTGCCGCCCAACCACTTCTCCGACAAGCGCATCCGGCTCTACGTCCGCCGGGACACGCCGCAGGTCCGCGACTTCCTGGTCGCCAACCCCCTGCTGGGGCTGGAACCCGGTCCGGACGGGCCCGTGTTGGTCCCCACCTACTTCACCGACTCCGCCAGGCCGCCGCGTGCGGACCTGAGCGCCAGCTGCCCGGGGCTGCCCGCGCCCCGCCTCGTCGACCTCGACGCCTTCCTCTCCGGCGCCGACCCGGCGACGGCGGCGCGGACATGAGCCCGCCCCTGGTCGCCGTCGCCGGCACCGGAGCGTTCGCGGCGGCCCTCGTCAGGGCGCTGGCGCGCCACCGCCACCCGTTGCGGCTGCACGTGCTCGGCCGGCACGCGGACCGCGCCCGGGACCTGGCCGGCCTCGCACGCGACCATGCCTTCCTCGCCGGCACCCGCACCGCGGTCACCGCCGACCGGCTGGACCTCCAGGATCGCGACCGGACACGGCGGCTGCTGGCCGCACTGCGCGCCGACGTGCTCGTGGTGGCCGGCTCCGAGCAGTCTCCCGCCGAGGGCCGTACGACGCCCTCCGCGTGGACCGACCTGCTGGCCCGGTCGGGTTTCGGTCTCACGCTGGCCCTGCAGAGCGCGGTGGTCTCGGACCTGGCCGCCGCCTGCGCGCAGGCGAGTCCCGGCACCACCCTCGTCAACGCCTGCTTTCCCGACGCCGTCAACCCGCTCCTCCACGCCGGGGGCCTGCCCGTGGCGTGCGGCCTCGGCAACGTCGCCACCCTGGCCTCCGCCCTCGCCGCCCGGCTGGACCTCCCCGACCAGCGGCGCCTGCACCTGCTCGCCCACCACGCCCACCTGCACGCCCCGGCCGCGGCGGACGAAGACGCCCGCGGCTGGCTCGACGGCGCACCGCTGACGGACCTGCGTTCCCGGCTGGCCCCCGTGCGGTCCCGGCCGCGCCACCACCTCAACGAGGTCGGGGCCGCGGCGGGCGCCGCCGCCGTCGCCGCGCTGGCCGGGAGCGGCCCCGACCACCACGGCCACCTGCCGGGCCCCGGCGGACTTCCCGGCGGCTATCCCGTGACCGTCGGCCACCGCACGGTGCGGCTGCGCCTGCCCGACGACATCTCGTATGACGAGGCGGTGGCGTGGAACCTGCGCCGCGCCGAACTCGACGGGGTCGTCGTCGACGTCGACGGCGCCGTCCGCACGACTCCTGCCGCCCTGGCGGCACTTCGCGTCCACTGGCCCGACGCACCCGGTGACTACGGCCCCTGCGACCTGGAGTCCGTACGCGATCGGCTGCTGCGCCTGCGCACCCGCCTGCGGGCCCTGCCCGCCCTCCCGCTCCAGGAAAGCACCCACAGTGACCACGACTAGGGCAGCGGGCCACGCCTCCGCTCCCCCGCACCCCGCCCCGCAGACCACCACCGGCGGCTCCGCCGCCCCCGGCACCCCGCCGACCCGACAGGTCCCCGAACACCCCGCAGCGCGCGGGCATCCGAGGAGAACCGTATGACCATGGCAGACAAGTACCTCATGGGAGCCGCGGCCGGCGAGCTGGACCGCATGCTCTTCCAGGGCGAGATGTTCCGGCCGGAGGCCGAGCGCCTGCTGGACCGCTGCGGGCCCGGGCCGGGCGGACGGGCCGTCGACGTCGGCTGCGGGCCGCTGGGCATCCTGGACATGCTCTCGGACCGCGTCGGACCCGGCGGCGAGGTCGTCGGGCTCGACGTGCAGCCCGAGATGCTCGACTTCGCGCGCGTGCTCGTCGCGGAACGGAAGCTGGACAACGTCCGACTGGTCGAGGGCGACGCCGCCGCCACCACGGAGGAGAAGGGCCGCTTCGACTTCGTCCACACCCGGCTGGTGCTGATGAACGTCCCGCACTCCGGCGCCGTGTTGGCCGCCATGGTGGCCCTGGCCCGTCCCGGCGGTACCGTCGCGGTGCAGGACGTCGACTGGGTCACCCGCGTGTGCGACCCGCCCCACCCCGCATGGACGGATCTCGTCGACCTCGTCGCCGAGCTGTGGCGGCGAAGCGGCATGGACGTCCACCTGGGCCGGCGCCTGCCGCGCCTGCTGCGGGAGGCCGGGCTCACGGACATCGGTGTCGACGCCGGGATCCGGGTCTTCCAGCACGACCACCCCTACCAGACGCTCCTCGTGGACCGCGCAGAACTGTGCCGCGACGCCCTCGTCGACGGCGGGCTGACCTCACACGCCGCCCTCGACCGGCTCACCGGAGAACTGCGCGAACACCTCGCGCGGCCCGGCACCGTCGTCGTGCACCCCGTCCTCTTCCAGGCGTGGGGGCGGGTACCCGGCGGCCCGGGGACGGATCCCGCGCCGGGGAGCTGATTCCGCCCGCGGCGCGCGGGATACGCATGACAGAGCGGCCGCGGCCCGCCCCGGCGGCGGGACGCGGCCGCGTGGCGCACACATCGGACAGAGGGACATGGCGTGGACAAGCGACGCATCGTGCGGCGGCTCCTGACCGGCCAGGGGGTGAACGGTTTCGGGGACGGCCTGTGGTTCAGCATCTGGGCCATCTACCTCACCCAGATCCGCCACATCCCGGCCGGGAACATGGGGCTGGCCATGGGCATCGGCGGTCTCGTCGGGCTGCTCGCCGCCGTCCCCATCGGTGTGGCGGCCGAGCGCAGGGGCCCGCGCGAGGTGCTGTGCGCGGTCATCGTGCTGCGGGGTCTGGCGATGGTCGCGTACGTGTTCGTCGGCGGGTTCTGGTCCCTGCTCGTGGTGACCACCTTCTTCTCCGCCGTGCAGAGTTCCGGCGTGGGGGTGCGCGTCACCCTGGTCTACGGGCTGATGCCGGCCGAGGACCGGGTCAGGGTGCTGGCGCAGGGCCGTGTGGTGCAGCACATCGCCTACGCCGCCGGGGCGGGCGGCGCGATGCTCGTCCTGGCCAGCGGGGAGCCGGCGGTCTTCGTCGCCGCCGTCCTCATCGACGCGCTCGCCCTCTTCCTCACCGCGGCCCTGACGATGATCGTCCCGCCGGTCGCGCCGGTGCCGCGGGAGCGGCGCAGCTCCGGCATGCAGGCGCTGCGCGACCTGCCGTACGTGGCGATCATGGGCACCACCGCCGTGCTGTCCTTGTGCTGGGCCCTGCTGGCCACGGGGCTTCCCCTGTGGATCGCGCAGGACACCCGTGCGCCGCTGTGGTCGGCCGGCCTGGCGGTGGTGGTCAGTTCGGTGGCCATCGCCGTCTTCCAGGTACGGGTCAGCCGGCGCGCGGTGGGAATCCCCGAGGCCGTCCGGGCGAGCCGGATCTCGGCCCTGGCGCTCGCCGCCTGCTGCGCGATCTTCGCGGTGGCCGCCTGGACCGCTTCCCCGGTCCTCGCCACCTGCGTGATCATCGCGGGAATGGGCGCCCACGTGGTGGGGGAGCTCTACTACGTCTCCTCCCGCTGGGGCCTGTCCCTCGGGCTGATGGCGAAGAACGCCGAAGGGCAGTACCAGGGCGTCACCGCCAGCACCGAGGCGGCCGCCGTCGCCATGGGTCCGGCCCTGGTCACCGCCCTGGTCACCGGTCTGTCCCAGGCCGGCTGGATGATCCTGGCAGCCCTGTTCCTCCTCTCGACGGCGCCGGTCGCGGCCCTGGCCCGCCGGGCCGCGCGCGACGGCTTCCGAGCCGGAGCGGTCGACCACCGGTCCGCGCAGAGTGTGAAGCCGTGAAGCCGGTCGGGCTGGTCGGGCCGGGCGGGCCGAACGAGGGGGCCGACTGCCGCGAACGGCCCAGCGCGGGGCCGCAGGCCAGGCCGTGCGCCGGATGAGGTGCCAACGTCGCTCCTACGACCAGCCGCCCGGGCACGACTTCGACGAGCAGGTCACCCAGCCCTACGGGCTCCGGCACCAGGTGGACTTCGCGAAGGCGCGCGGCAAGCGGATCTCCTACCCCGAGTGGGGACTCTTCCGCAACGGCGACAACCCCGAGTACGTGCGGCGCATGCTGGAGTGGATCGCCGGGCACAGGCCGCTCTACCACAGCATCACCGACTACTGCCCGCACGGCGTGTGGCAGTGCGGTCAGAACCCGCGCTCCTCACGCGTGTTCCGGGATTTCCTGTCCGGCGAAGGAGACCGCGGTCACCTTCCGCCCTCGGCGACCGGGTTGACTACGAAGCCGGCCCGTACGGGTCGACGGCGGGCCGGCGCCGGAGCCCGCCCCCGGCGGCGGGGTCCTGCTCCGGCGGGGGCGCCGTGAGCGGGGTGCGGGCGGACGGCAGCCGGTTGCGCGCGAACTCCCTGTTCGCCAGCGTGTGCCGGCGGTAGGGCTCGGGCAGGTCCGGCAGTGCCAGCAGCCGGTCGCACGCGCGCAGGGACGCGGTCGTGTCCCCCACCCAGTACGCGGTGACCGAGTACTCGAAGAGCAGGCCCCAGCGGTACACCCAGGGCTGCACGAAGAGCAGGTCGTCCGGGGTCGGCCTGTCCAGGACGGACGCCGCGAGGGCGTGGGCGGTGTGGTGGCGCCCCGCCACGCGGAGCCCGGCGACCAGTTCGTAGCAGGCCTCCAGGCGTGCGGGCCGGGTCTCCCAGGCCCTGGACAGTGCGTCCATGGCGGCCGGCCAGTCGCCGGAACCGGCGTGCAGCACGCCGGCCTGAAACAGCGCGTAGTAGACCTCTTCATCCCAGCCACCCATGGCGGCCCGCTGCTCGTAGAGGCGGATCGCGGCGGCCGTGTCGCCCATGTCGCGCATGGTCTGGGCGAGGTAGAAGACGGTGCGGGTGTTGGACGGATCACGTTCGAGCTCGGCTCCGAGCAGGCGGGCGTCACGCTCGAACTTGTCGTGGCGCGAGCCGCCGTCGGCGAAGTCCTCGATGACGAGGGCGTCCAGATTGCGCTGCTCCTCCGCCTGGTCGTCACGGTCGCAGGTGAGGTACTCGTGGGTGACGCCCACGTAGCGCCAGGGCAGCTCCCCTCGGACCAGGCGCTTGATGCGGTACTCCGTGGTGCCCTCGTGGCGGAGCATGTAGGAGTCCGCGGTCAGGTCGGGCAGCGGGCCGTCCTGGCGGAGGACCAGATCGGCGTCGAGGAGCAGCAGGTAGTCGGCGCGGCCGGCGGCGTGCGCGATGTTGAGGCTGCGGTTGTGGCCGAAGTCGACCCAGGGCTCTTCGTGGAGTTCGCCCGGGATGCCGTGCAGGGCCCTGCGGATCAGGTCGTGGGTGCCGTCGGTGGAGCCGGTGTCGGAGATGACCCAGGTGTCGATCAGACCGCGGACGGAAGAGAGGCAGCGCTCGATGACGGCCGCTTCGTTCTTGACGATCATGCAGAGGCAGATGGTCGGCTTCACGGAGCGTGACCCTAAGCGGTACGTCGGCGCACCCGGGTCCGGCGCGCCGTCGACCGGCCCCGGCCGGCGGCGGGGAGTGCACCCGAGTGGCCGCGGAGACTGGGCCGTTCCGCTGACCTCCCGGCGAGGCGCGGAGCCGATGTGCGGTGGGGGTTCCCACCATGGCTCCGGAGTGCCGGACGTGCGTCCGGTCTTCGCAAACACGTCTGATCCTGCTTCGACAAGGGAGTGGCCATGAGTCCTGTGCACAGGACCCGCTCGACCCTGGGCCCGATGCCCGGGCGCAATGCCTGGCTCACCGGGGGCGCCTTCACCTCGCTCGCGCTGGTACTGACGGGTGTCGCCGGCCCTGCGGCGGCAGCCGCACCGGCGGTCAGGACTTCGATCGAGGTGCCTTCCCCCGGGGACAACTGCGAGAAGGACAGAGCAGGAGGACAGGCCGCGTCCGCCGACCCGGGCAGGTGCCAGGGTCCGACGGGTCCGCGCGGCCCCAGGGGCGACATGGGTCCGCGAGGCCCCAGGGGCGACAAGGGACCGACGGGGCCGACCGGGCCGTGCAACGACATCGACAGCCTGAACCCGAACAACACGGAGTCGTTCAGCGCCGCGCTGACCAACGGCGTCGCCTACGCGGGCCGGGCGAGCACGCCGGGCGGAGTTCCGGTGTGGCAGGACCTGACCAACGCCGACAACCCCGGCTTCCCGGCCGGAGCCTGCAGCATCTCCATCGAGAGCCGGGGCAACGACGCCTGGATCAAGGTGCTGACCACCGCCGGCACCGTCTACCAGACCCACGGCGACACCAACGGCACGAACTTCGTCTGGGACGAGGCCTGGGTACAGCTCCTGCCGTCCCCCACCCCGGGCACCCTGCGGAGCAAGCCCTTCAAGGACCTCCCGTAGTCACCGTGGTCGCCGTGCGGTGAACGGCGTGGCCGGAGAGTCGGCGCCGGCCACCGTTTCCGATCCGCCCTCCCCGGGCTCCTGGGTCCCCGGCCACCGGCCGGGGACCCGCGTCGTTCTCCCGGACCACCTTCCCCGTGATCGATATGGGGTCGGGCGGCGGCACCCGGTGCCACCGGTTCGTGCGGCTGCGGGGCGGTCTTCGGGTCCTGCGGCGACCGGCGTGTCCGCGTGGCGGGGGCTGGTGGCGGGCGGGAGCGGGCGTCCGGCGCGGGAACGGGAATCGGACAGAGCTCCGGACGGGCGGGGTTCCGCCGCGTCCGTCGACGACCCTACTGACCAGTACTTTCAACGTCCCGGTGCGCCCGGTTGCCCGTTGAATTCACGCCTTTCATTTGGGGCGGCGCATGGCGCGCCCAGGGCATCGATTTCCGGAATGCAGTGCACACCAGGGGGCTCCGGTCCCCCGGAGCCCCCTGGGGATCAGGGCCGCAGCGTTGACCCTTCAGTAACTTGCCGCTAGTTTCGCTACGTCCACCGAACGGCCCGAATTCCTGTTTCGGGCCCGCGCGACCCCATGCCTTCCTTCGGCGCTTTCGTTTGACCGAAATCCCCCCGGGTAATGCATCGCACATTCGGAGAATTATGACGTCGGCAGAGCACGTCCTGGACCTGGTCATCGGATTGACTCCTTTCGGCGAACCCGACGCGCGGCTCGCCGCCGCCGTCACGCGCGGCGGGGGGCTCGGCGTGCTGGACCTCGGAACCGGGGACCGCGCGGCCCGGGTGGCATGGAGTGACCTGCGCAGCTGGCTCCCCGGCCGCCACGGGGTCCGCGTCGGGCCGCGGTGCCGATTACCCCTCGACGACCTCGTCCGCGAGGACGGGTCCCCGCACACCGTGGTCCTCGGCGTCGGAGCCTCCTGGCAGCCCGGCCCGCTGCCCCGCGGCGTGCGCGTCCTGGCCGAGGTGACCGGCGCGCGGGAGGCTCGGGCCGCCCTGGACGCGGGCGCCCACGGTCTGATCGCCCGCGGCAGCGAGTGCGGTGGACGGATCGGTGAGCTCGGCACGTTCATCCTCCTCCAGCAGCTCCTCGACGAAGTGGGGCCCGACGGCCCGCCGGTGTGGGCCTGCGGGGGCATGGCACCGGGCACGGCCGCTGCCGCCGTGGCGGGCGGGGCGGCGGGGGTGGTCCTCGACACGCAGCTCGCGCTCCTGGCCGAATCAGCGGTTCCCGCGTCCGTCGCGTCCGTCCTGCGCGGGATGGACGGCTCCGAGACCACCGTCCTGGCCGGCCACCGGTTCCTGCACCGGCGCACCCCCGGGACCGCGCCCGCGCAGGACCTGCCCGGCGACCCGGAGCAGGTGGCGGCGCTGCTCTGCGGCCGGGGCACGGCGGGGCGCCTGCTGCCCGTGGGCCAGGACGGCTTCCTCGCGGCTCGATTCGCCGACCGCTTCCGCGACGCCGCGGGCGCCGTCCGCGCCGTCACCGACGCGGTGCGGGCCGCCGTCGAGGGGGACGGCGCCGCGGACGTCCTGCTACCGGGATCGCCCATGAGCCGTGCGCTGGGCACCCGTCTGCCCGTCGCCCAGGGCCCCATGACCCGCGTCAGCGACGGCGCGGACTTCGCCCGGGCGGTGGCCGACGGCGGCGCCCTGCCCTTCCTGGCCCTGGCGCTCGCCGACCGCGACCAGGCCCGTGCCCTGCTGGCCGAGGCGGGCGCCGCACTGGCCGGCCGGCCGTGGGGGGTCGGCGTACTCGGCTTCGCCCCCGAGGAGACCCGCACCGCCCAGCTGGAGGCCGTACGCGCCCACCGGCCCACCCACGTGATCATCGCCGGGGGCCGGCCCTCGCAGGCACGGGCCCTGGAGGCCGACGGCATCAAGGCCTTCCTGCACGTGCCCTCACCGGGCCTGCTGCGCCAGTACCTGGAGCAGGGCGCCCGGCGGTTCGTCTTCGAGGGCGCCGAATGCGGCGGCCACGTCGGTCCGCGCAACAGCTTCCCGCTCTGGGAGGCCCAACTCGCCGTGATCGGCGACTGGATGGACGAGGAACGGGACCACGGCCGGGGCCCGCGGCAGGACATCGGCCCGGAGCGGGCGGCCGGTGTCGAGGTGTTCCTCGCCGGCGGCATCCACGACGCACGCTCCGCGGCCATGGCCGCCGCCCTCGCCGCCCCGCTCACCGCCCGCGGCTGCGCGGTGGGCGTCCTGATGGGCACCGCCTACCTGTTCACCGAGGAAGCCGTCGCGTACGGCGCCGTGAAGCCCGTGTTCCAGCGGCAGGTCCTCGCCGCGGAGCGGACCGCCCTGCTGCGCACCGCGCCCGGACACGCCACCCGCTGCGTCCCGAGCCCGTTCAGCGACGGCTTCCGCGACGTGGAAGCCGGGCTGCGCGCGGCGGGCGTCCCCGGGCGGGAGGTGTGGGAGCGGCTGGAACGCCTCAACGTCGGGCGCCTGCGCATCGCCAGCAAGGGCGTCGAGCGCACCGCCGCCGGGGTCCTGGCGCCCGTGGACGAGTCCCGCCAGTACGCCGAGGGGATGTTCATGGCGGGCGAGGTGGCAGTGCTGCGCAGTGCGACCACCACCGTCGCCGCCCTGCACGCCTCCGTCACCGAGGGGGCCGCCGCATTCCTCGGCCGGCGCCCGGCCGTCCTCCGCGGCGGCCTCGTACCCGGTACGGCCCCCGGTACGGGCGCCGCGGACCGCGAGCCCGCACCCGCGCCTCTGGACGTGGCGATCGTCGGCATGGCCTGCATGTTCCCGCAGGCGCCGGACCTCGCCGCCTTCTGGGCGCTCGTTCTCGACGGGCACGACGCCGTCACCGAGGTGCCGCCGGAGCGCTGGGACCCCGCCGTGCACCACTCCCCCGGCCCGGGGGCGGCCAGCGCCTCCAAGTGGGGCGGCTTCCTGCCCCGGATTCCCTTCGACCCGCTGCGCTACGGGATACCGCCGACCTCGCTGGGCAGCATCGAGCCCGTGCAGCTCCTGGCTCTCGAAGCCGCCCGGCGCGCGCTGGAGGACGCGGGGTACGGGGAGGAGGGACGGGCCTTCGACCGTACGCGGGCGGGCGTCGTCTTCGGCGCCGAGGCGGGCAGCGACCTGTCCAACGCCACCACCCTGCGGGCGGTGCTCCCCTCCTACTACGGGCACGTCCCCGCCGGGCTGGACGAGCAGTTGCCGCAGCTCACCGAGGACACCTTCCCCGGCATGCTCGCCAACGTCATCTCCGGACGGGTGGCCAACCGGCTCGACCTGCGCGGCGCCAACTTCACCGTCGACGCCGCCTGCGCGTCCTCACTGGCCGCCGTCGACGTCGCCTGCAAGGAACTGCTGCTCGGCACCAGCGACGTGATGCTGTGCGGGGGCGCCGACCTGCACAACGGCATCAACGACTACGCCCTCTTCACCTCCGTGCACGCGCTCTCCCCCACCGGCCGCTCCCGGCCCTTCGACGAAACCGCCGACGGCATCGTCCTGGGGGAGGGCGTCGCCTGCGTCGTCCTCAAGCGCCTCGCCGACGCCGAGCGCGACGGCGACCGGGTGTACGGCGTCATCAAAGGGGTCGGCAGTTCCAGCGACGGCCGCTCCCTCGGCTTGACCGCCCCGCGTCCGGAGGGCCAGCGCGCCGCCCTGGAGCGCGCCTACCGCAACGCCGGGGTCTCACCCGCGCGGGTCGCCCTCGTGGAGGCCCACGGCACCGGAACCGTCGTGGGCGACCGTACCGAACTGGGCGTGCTCACCGAGGTGTTCACGGAGGCGGGAGCGGAGAGCGGTGCGTGCGTCCTGGGCTCGGTGAAGTCGCAGATCGGGCACACCAAGTGCGCCGCGGGACTGGCCGGGCTCATCAAGACCGCGCTCGCCCTGCACACCGGCGTCCGGCCGCCCACGCTGCACCTGGAGCGGCCCGTCCCCGCGTGGAAGGAGGGCGGCAGCCCGTTCGTCTTCCACCGGGAGGCACTGCCGTGGCCCGCCCCGCCCGAGCGGCGGCTCGCGGGCGTGAGCGCCTTCGGCTTCGGCGGCACCAACTTCCACGTCGTCCTCGCCGCGCACGCGGGCGGGGGGCCGCCGCCGGTCCACGCCCGGGACGTCTGGCCGGCGGAGCTGTTCACCTTCCGGGGCGCCACTCCCGCGGCGGCCCGCCGCGCCGCCGCCGAACTCCTCGACCTCGCCACCGCGGTCGAGGCGGGGACCGTCCCGTGGCGGCTGCGCGACCTGGCGGCCACGGCCTCGCACCGTGCGGGCCGGGCGCAGGGCCCCGTACGCGCGGCCTTCGTCGCGCACGATCCGGCCGAGCTGTGCCTGCGGCTGGGGTACGCGCTCGACGCCCTCGGCGCCCCGTCCGCCGACGCGTCGGACGAGGGCGCCGCGGCCGACAAGGCCGTCACGGCCGATGAGGCCGACGAGGCCGCCGCGCCGGGCCGGCCGGCGCCCGCCCCCGGCTCGGGGCCGGCGGGGGCGCCGCCGCCCGGCATCCACCTCGCGGAGCAGGCCGTCGACCCCGGCCTCACGGCGTTCCTGTTCCCCGGGCAGGGCAGCCAGCGCCCGGGGATGTCCGCGCACCTGTTCACCGCCTTTCCGGAGTTCGGCAGGCTGCTGGACTCCTGCGGCGACCGCGTCCCCGGCGCCCTGTACCCGCCGGCCGCGTTCGACGACGCCGCGCGGGAGGCCGCCCGGCAGGCCCTGACCGACACCAGGGCCGCCCAGCCGGCCCTGGGGGCCGTCGAACTCGCCGCGTACGGCCTCCTCACCCGCGCCGGGGTCCATCCCGATATGGCCGCCGGCCACAGCTACGGCGAGCTGGTCGCCCTGTGCGCCGCGGGCGTCGTCGACCCCGACGCCCTGCCCGGCCTCAGTGCCGCGCGCGCGGCGGCCGTCCTCGGCGCGGCGGGCGACGACCCCGGCGCCATGGCCGCCGTCGCCGCCACCCCCGGCGAGATCGAGCGGGCCCTCGGCGGCCGGCTCCCGGAGGGGATCGTCGTCGCCAACCACAACGCTCCCCGGCAGAGCGTCCTCTCCGGGCCGACGGCTTCCGTCGAGGCGGCGCTGCCGCGCCTGCGCGACGCCGGTCACGGCGCGAAGCGGCTGCCGGTCGCGTGTGCCTTCCACAGCCCGATGCTCGCCGCCGCCGGTCCCGTCTTCCGGCAGTCCCTGGCACAACAGCGGCTGCGCGCACCGGAGTTCCCGGTCTGGGCCAACCGGACCGCACGCCCCTACGAGCCCGACCCCGACGCCGTGCGCGACGAACTCGCCGCCCAGATCGGCTCTCCGGTGCGCTTCGTCGCGCAGATCGAGGCGATGTACGAGGCGGGCGCACGCACCTTCGTCGAGGTGGGGCCCGGCCGCGTCCTGACCCGGCTCGTCGCCGAGACGCTCGCCGGGCGCCCCCACCGCGTCGTCGCCTGCGAGCCGCGGGCCGACGGCGGACTGCCGGACCTCCTGGACGCGCTCGCCCGGCTCGCGGCCGCCGGGCTGCCGGTGGCCACGGACTGGATGTTCCGGGGCCGGGACGCCGTCGACGTCGACCGGGCACCCGCACCGCGCCGCCCCGGCTGGACGGTGGACGGACACCTCGTCCGCACCGCCTCCGGCGAGCCGCTCCCCGGCGCCCTCGCGCCGGCCCGACGAGTCGTGGAGACCCCCGTGACAACGAATCCCGGTCAGACGCCGGCCGGCGGGACCGGCGCGGCCGACGCCCTCGTCGCCGAGTTCCTCCGGACCAGCCGGGACATGATCGCCGCGCAACGCGACGTCCTCCTCGCCTTCTTCGGTGCCGCCCCGGAGGCCGGAGCGGCGGTGGGCGGGACGGCGACGGAACGGGCACCCGAGGGGGCGGCGCGGCTTCCGGCCGCCGCGGCTGCGCCCGCCGCGCCCGCGGAGCCCGGTCCCGTCCCGATCGACGGCCCCGCACCGGCTGCCCCGGCCGGGCGCGACGGGACCGGGGACCTCACGGAGGAGGAGGTGCTGCGCACGGTCCTGGAACTCATCAGCGAGCGCACCGGCTATCCCCTGGACATGGTGGAACCGGACCTCGACCTGGAGGCCGACCTCAGCGTCGACTCCATCAAGCGCGCGGAGATCGCCGGCGAGCTGGCCCGGCGCCTGGGCACCTCCGACGGCTCCGCCCTGCTCGCCCTGGGCGACGCGGAACTGGAAGAGCTCACCCGCGCCCGGACCGCCACGGCCATCGCCCACTGGCTGGTCACCCGCGCCGCCGTGCCCGCCGGCGGCGCGACAGCCGCCCCGGCCGGAGGTCCGGCGCCCGCAGGCGCAGCAGCACCCGTACCCGAGTCCGCGCCCGTGCCCGCAACGGCATCCGCGCCCGCGCCCGCACCAGCACCAGACGCTTCTGCGGGGGACGGGCCCCTCGTCGCCGCCCCGCGCCGCTTCCGGATGCGCCCCGTGCCCCTGCCCCCGCCGGCGCCAGGGCCCGACGCCGGACCGGCCGCGCTCGCCGGAGCACGGTACGCCCTGATCGGCGACGGCACCGGCGTCTTCCGCGGGGTCGCCGCGGAGCTGTCCGCACGGCTGGCCGGGCTCGGCGCCGAGCCGGTCGTCCTCGGGACCGGGCAGGCACCGGGCGGGACGGACGGGCCACTGGACGGGGTCGTCCTCCTCACGGCGCTCGGGGAGGACGGCGCACCGTTCCTGCCGGCCGGCTTCCCCCTCGTACGGGACGCCCTGCGGCGCGGGCCCCGACGGCTGCTCCTGGCCCGTGCGGCAGCCGGAGTCCGGGCCGCCGGGGCGGACGGACTGGTGCGGACTGCCGCCCGGGAGTATCCGGCCGTGGGTGTGCGCTGCGTCGCACTGGACCTGGGCACGGCCGCGTCGCCCGCCCGCGCGGCGGACGCGCTGGTCGCCGAACTCCTCGCGGACGACGCCGCGCCCGTCGTCCTGCGC
>NZ_JBHXSC010000102.1:0-17417 GCF_042716505.1 Streptomyces sp. NPDC058674 | reverse complement strand
GTATCAACTTCTGGCGTTGATTTTTGGCACGCTGTTGAGTTCTCAAGGAACGGACGCTTCCTTCGTACTCACCCTCTCGGGCTTTCCTCCGGGCTCTCGTTCTGTTCTTGCGTTTCCGACTCTACCAGACTCTTTCGCGTCCGATTCCCGGTCGAAGCGGGCTTCGCTTTCCAGGTATTCGCTTTCGCGCTTTCCTTTTCGGCGATACCGACTCTATCAGCGTTTCCCTGCCCTTCCGACCACTCTCCGTTTTGCCGAAAGGCATGCGGAAAGAAAGGAAAGGAGGAGATCGACGCTTGAGAGAGGAGTCCCGTCCATGGGGCGTTCGCGAAAAGTTCACACGATGCGTCCCGGCGGGTGTCCCAACACTACACGGCCTCGGGTTCCCACGCAAATCGGATCAGGCGTATGGTCTAGTCCACCGGTCTAGTCCACTAGTCTCCGTGCCGAAGGGCCAGCCCGGATCGGGACCAACATCGGGCGAACCCGAACATCTCGTGACTTATCCTTCTGAGAGTACGCCGTTCGCAACACGTAGTGACGGCGACACGTCGAAGCCCACCCCTGGGAGGCCCCCCATGACCAGCGTGACGTCCCCACTCGCCGGGCACGCCATCGGACTCGCGGCAGTGCCCGATCCGGTGTTCTCCGGTGCCATGGTGGGTCCGGGCACCGCCATCGACCCCGTGCGCGAGCCCTCGGAGGCGGTGTCCCCCGTAGATGGTGTGGTCGTCTCCCTGCACCCGCACGCCTACGTCGTCGTAGACGGTGAGGGCCACGGCGTCCTCACCCACCTCGGGATCGACACCGTCCAGCTCAACGGCGAGGGCTTCGAGCTGCTCGTCAACAAGGGCGACACGGTGACCCGCGGCCAGGCCGTCATCCGCTGGAACCCCGCTGCGGTCGAAGCGGCCGGCAAGTCCCCCGTCTGCCCCGTCGTGGCACTCGAGGCGACCGCCGACTCCCTTTCCGACGTCGTCGAGTCGGGCGACGTGAAGGCTGACGACGTTCTCTTCAGCTGGCAGTGACGCGTCCGCCCGCGAGGGCGAGTCGGACATCCACCGCGGCGGCCGAGCCCGCCGCTCAATCGGAGACGGTGAAATGGAGACAACGCTGCGAGGCGTCGGCGTGAGCCACGGTGTGGCGATCGGCGAGGTTCGGCACATGGGGACGGCGGTTCTCGAGCCGCCGGCCAGGCAGATCACGGCGGATGAGGCGGAGCGCGAACAGGGGCGCGCCCGTCAGGCCGTGGAGGCTGTCTCGGCCGACCTGATCGCGCGCGGCCAGCTGGCCGGCGGCGAGGCCCAGCACGTGCTCGAGGCCCAGGCGATGATCGCCACGGACCCCGAGCTGATGGCGGACGTCGACCGGCGGATCGCCGTCGGCAGCACCGCCGAGCGCGGCATCTACGACGCGTTCGCCGCCTACCGCGTCCTGCTCGCGGGGGCCGGCGAGTACATGGCCGGCCGCGTCGCCGACCTGGACGACGTCCGCAACCGGATCGTGGCGCGTCTGCTCGGCGTGCCGATGCCCGGTGTGCCGGATAGCGACGAGCCGTACGTCCTGATCGCGCGGGACCTCGCTCCCGCCGACACGGCGCTGCTCGACCCGGCCCTGGTGCTCGGCTTCGTGACGGAGGAGGGCGGGCCGACCAGCCACAGCGCGATCCTCGCGCGGGCGCTGGGCGTGCCGGCGATCGTGGCACTGCCGGGCGCCGGCGAGATCGCCGAGGGCACCCTCATCGCCGTCGACGGCAGCACGGGCGACCTGTATGTGGACCCGTCCCCGGAGAAGCGGGCCGAGCTGGAGGCGGCGGCCGCCGAGCGCAAGGCCGCACTCTCCGCCTCGTCCGGCCCGGGTGCCACCTCCGACGGTCACAAGGTGCCGCTGCTGGCGAACGTAGGCGGACCGGCGGACGTGCCGGCGGCCGTCGAGGCCGGGGCCGAGGGCGTGGGGCTGTTCCGCACCGAGTTCCTGTTCCTGGACGACAGCGAGAAGGCGCCGTCCGAGGAGAAGCAGGTCGAGTCGTACCGCAAGGTGCTCGAGGCCTTCCCCGGAGGCCGTGTCGTGGTGCGCGTGCTGGACGCCGGCGCCGACAAGCCGCTGGACTTCCTGACCCCGGCGGACGAGCCGAACCCGGCGCTCGGCGTGCGCGGTCTGCGCGCCCTGCTCGACCACCCGGACGTGCTGCGCACGCAGCTGGTCGCGCTGGCCAGGGCGGCCGAGGGCCTGCCCGTGTACCTCGAGGTCATGGCCCCGATGGTGGCCGACCGGACGGACGCCAAGGCCTTCGCCGACGCGTGCCGTGAGGCGGGGCTGAAGGCGAAGTTCGGTGCGATGGTGGAGATCCCCTCCGCCGCCCTCCGGGCGCGTTCGATCCTCCAGGAGGTCGAGTTCCTGTCGCTGGGCACGAACGACCTGGCCCAGTACGCCTTCGCCGCCGACCGCCAGGTCGGTGCGGTGTCGCGGCTCCAGGATCCGTGGCAGCCGGCGCTGCTCGACCTGATCGCCCTGTCGGCCGAGGCCGCCAGGGCCGAGGGCAAGAGCTGCGGCGTCTGCGGCGAGGCCGCCTCCGACCCGCTGCTGGCCTGTGTGCTGACGGGTCTGGGTGTCACCTCCCTCTCCATGGGTGCCGCCTCGATTCCCTACGTGCGGACGACGCTCGCCAAGCACACGCTCGCGCAGTGCGAGCGGGCCGCTGCCGCGGCGCGCGCGTGCGACAGCGCGGAGCAGGCCCGCAAGGCCGCCCAAGCGGTGTTGTCCGGAGAGTGACCGGACCGGTGTGATCCGAGGATCCGAAGGGCCTTCGCCGGTGGCGAGGGCCCTTCGGCCGCTCGGCGGACGGACCCTCGGCACCAGGCCTTAGTCGTGCGGGCCGGGAACGTCCGCTTCGAAGCCGGGGCAGTACTCGACGCCCGGTTCGGGGGCGACGGGTTCACCGGTGTCGGCGTCGGTGCAGTAGGCGTTGAAGACGGCCGCGGCGGAGAGCGGGGCGAGTCGGCCGCGGTCCAGGTGCCAGCCGTGGACCCGGTCGGGGCGGTCCGCGCCGGTGCTGCGCAGGACCAGGCCCCCGGGGCCGCCCAGGGCGAGACCGGCGGCCAGGACCGTCACGAAGTCGAGTCCCTCCCGGCCTTCGACGCGCGGCGGGGTGTCGGGCTCGTCGGCGACGTCGGCGTGCAGTACGGCGACGAGCTGTTCCGCCTCCGTGGGGACGCTGCAGACGAGGTGGTGGTGGCCGGGGCCGGCTCCGGCCAGGAGGCGTTTGAGCGCGTCGGCCGCGCGCTCGAAGGAGGCGTTGCCGATGTCCTCGCCGCAGTCGGCGCAGCTGCCCACGCCCGCGAGGAGGGTGGTGGCGTACTCCCAGGTGGCCTGTCGGACGGCCTCGTCGACGAGGAGCGGGACCAGTTCGTCGATGGGTTGCCCGCGGTAGGGCAGGAGGGCGCTGCTCCCGGCCAGTTCCGCGGTGAAGCGGCTGCGGGTCTCGGCGGTGTCGGGGTCGAGGCCGTGGTCGGCGCAGTACTCGGCGTACTCCTCGGGGTCGAAGAGCGCGACGCTGGTGTGGATGCCCTGGGCGGTGAGGGACCGGAGCAGGTCCTCGACGTGGCGCAGGTAGTCCTGGTGGTCGTCGAAGGTGAAGCTGCGGTACCGCCGCATGGCCGCGAAGTCCCCGGGGTCGGCCAGCAGGCCTACGGTGCTGGGGGCTTCGCGGCGCAGCGTGCGGCGCCTGCGGGCGCCGGCGGTCCTGGCGGTCCGCGTGGCGCGGTGGCTTCCGGTGTCGTTCTTCGGTGGCATGGCTCCCCCTGAGTGTCGCAGTCACTTGCTCACTCAGGGTAATCACCACCACTGACAGTGACCTTCTCAGCCGCGGCGGGTGCGCGCGAGCTCCTCGTAGAAGTCGAGGAGCTCGAGGCGGTCGACCGAGCCCGGGTTGACGGCCTTGGCCATGGGGGCGCCCTGGAGCAGGCGCTTGACCGGTACCTCGATGCGCTTGCCGGTCAGGGTGTGGGGGATGCCCGGGACTTCGATGACCTCGTCGGGGACGTGCCGCGGGGAGAGCTCCTCGCGGATCGTCGCCTTGATCTTCGCGCGCAGCCCGTCGTCGAGGGTGGCGCCCGGCGCGAGGTGCACGAAGAGCGGCATCCAGTACCCGCCGTTCGCCTCCTCCAGACCGATGACCAGGGATTCCTTGATCTCCGGGAGCCGTTCGACGGCCTCGTAGATGTCGGCGGAGCCCATCCGCACGCCCTGGCGGTTGAGGGTGGAGTCGGAGCGGCCGTGGATGATCACCGAGCCGTGGCCGGTGAGGGTGATCCAGTCCCCGTGCCGCCAGACACCCGGGAACATGTCGAAGTAGCTGTCGCGGTAGCGGCTGCCGTCGGGGTCGTTCCAGAAGCGGATCGGCATGGACGGCATCGGGTTCGCGACGACCAGCTCGCCGACCTCTCCGGTGAGGGGCTTGCCGGAGGGGTCCCAGGACTGCAGGTCCGTGCCGAGGCAGGCGGCCTGCAGTTCGCCGATGTGCACCGGGAGGGTGGGGACCGCGCCGGCGAAGCAGCTGCACACGTCGGTGCCGCCGCTGACGGAGGCGATCCACAGGTCCTCGGCCACCTCGTCGTGGAGCCAGCGGAAGCCGTCGGGCGGGAGCGGGGAGCCCGTGGTCGCGACGCACTTCACGGCGGAGAGGTCGAAGTCGCGGGACGGGTGGACCTCCGCCTTGCGGCAGGCCATGACGTACGCGGCGGAGGTGCCGTAGAGCGTCGCCCCGGTCCGCTCCGCGATGCGCCACTGGGCGCCGGTGTCGGGGTGGCCTGGGCTGCCGTCGTAGAGCACCACGGTCGTGCCGGTGAGCAGGCCGGAGACGAGGAAGTTCCACATCATCCAGCCGGTGGAGGTGTACCAGAAGAACCGGTCCTCCGGGCCGAGGTCGCAGTGCAGGCCGAGCTGTTTCAGGTGTTCGAGGAGGATGCCGCCCTGGGACTGGACGATGGCCTTGGGAAGGCCGGTCGTACCCGAGGAGTACAGGACCCACAGGGGGTGGTCGAAGGGGACCGCCTCGAAGACGGGTGCGGTGTCGCCGGAGGTCAGGTCGGACCAGGCCAGGGCCCCCTCGGGGGCGTCCGTGCCGAGCAGCGGGATGTGGACCAGCGCGCGCAGGGACGGGAGCTCCGCGCGGAGCTCGGCGACGGTGTCGCGGCGGTCGTGCTGCTTGCCGCCGTAGCAGTAGCCGTCCACGGCGAAGAGGACGACGGGCTCGACCTGCTGGAAGCGGTCCAGGACGCTGCGGGCGCCGAAGTCCGGGGCGCAGGAGGTCCAGACGCCTCCGACGGCCGCGGTGGCGAGGAGGGCGACGACGGCCTCGGGGATGTTCGGCAGGTAGCCGCTGATCCGGTCGCCGGGGCGGACGCCGAGGGCGCGCAGCTCGGCGGCGAGCGAGCCCACCTGGCGGCGGAGCTCGGCCCAGCTGACGGGGGTGGTCTCGTGGGTCTCGTCCACGCACAGCAGAGCGGCCTCCCCGGCGCGGGCCGGGTCCTCGGCGGCGCGCAGGGCGTGCTCGGCGTAGTTGAGGGTGGCGCCGGTGAACCAGCGCGTGCCGGGCATGGAGCGGTCGGCGAGGACGGACTCGTACGGGGTGGTGAAGCGGACGTCGAACCACTCGGCGACGGCCTGCCAGAAGGTGTCGAGCTCGTCGACGGACCAGCTGTGCAGGGCCGGGTAGCCGCCGTCGGCGGGGGCTCCGTGGCGCTCGGCGGCCCAGGCCTGGAAGGCGGTGATCCGCGCCGCGGCGATCCGGTCGGGGCCCGGTGCCCAGAGGGGTTCCGGCTGCGTGGCTGAGGTCATGGGTCGGCTCCCGGTCAAGTCTGCGGCTCGCGCTTCGTGTGCGTACGGTGCCATCGCGCGAGGGGTGTGCGCGCGGCGGCTCACTGGGACCATGCCATGTGATCGACATCCGCACCAGAGGCGTCCCGCGCGGTCGCCGGTGGTCGGCGACGGGTGCCGCCGGCGGGTGAACGGCAGCTGAACGCGGTCCCCCCGGCCCGGGGCCGGTGGCAGGGTGATCCGCATGGACGGTCGCGATCTGGTGCGTGCGGTGAAGGACCTCGGTACGGAGCGCGGACGGCGCGCCTGGCGCTCGGCCTGGCGCCATCGGCGCGCGGACGCGGTGGGGCTTCCGCGCCGGGGCGCGGAGCGGGCGCGCGTGCCGGGGCTGCTGACGGGTACGGAGGCGCGGCCGGGCGGCGGCGTGCTTCGGTTCGCCCGCTCGGAGCTGGTGGTCCGGGTCGCCGTGGGCGGCGCCGTGTTCTGGGGCTGGGACGGGGCCCCGCCGACGCCCTCGTACGCGGTGGTGGGCACCGGGCCGGACCCGGATCCGCGGGCCGTCCTGGAACCGGACACCGGGGGCGGCTGGCGGGTGGTGTCGGAGCGGGTGACGGTCGCGGTGTCCCGGCACGGGGCGGTGGAGGTGCGCACGCCCGGCGGGACGGTCCTGCGGCGGGAGCTGCCGCCGCGCTGGTGGGAGCCGGTGGACCCGGCGCGGGGCGGGGCGCGGTGGTCCCAGCGCGGCGAGGTGCCGGCGGACGCCCGGTTCTTCGGGCTGGGCGGACGCGCGGCCGGGCCCCGCCTGCGGGACGGGACGTACCGGCTGTGGAACACGGACCCGGGCGGCGCCTTCGGACCGGGCACCGACCCGCTGTACCTGACGATGCCGGTCCAGCTGGTGGTCGCCGACGCGGGCACGCACCTGGTGTTCCACGACAACTCCTGGGACGGCCGGGTGGTGCTGCGCGAGGGGGAGGAGGGCGCGGGCTCGGGGGCGGACCGCCCCGGTTCGAGCGAACTGCGCATGGACGGCGGGCCGCTGCGGTGCTGGGTCCTGGTGGGGACGCCGGCGCGGGTCCTGCAGGGCTGGGCGGGGCTGACGGGCGCCCCGGCGGTGCCGCCGGAGTGGGCGCTGGGCTACCAGCACGCCCGTTGGGGCTTCGGCAGCGCGGCGGAGGTCCGCCGCGTGGTGGACGGCTACGCCTCGCGGGGGCTCGCGCTGTCGGCCGTGCACCTGGACATCGACCACTACGACGGCCACCGCGCCTTCACAGTGGACCGGGAGCGCTTCCCCGACCTGCCCGAACTCGCCCTGGAGCTGCGCAGGAAGGACGTGCACCTGGTCTCGATCATCGACCCCGCGGTGAAGGCCGGCGACGCCCTGCACGCCTCGGGCCTCTCCGTGGGGGCGGGCGGCGCCTTCGTACGGGACGCACGGGGCCGGGAGGTGCGCGGCGAGGTCTGGCCGGGCGAGTGCGCCTACCCGGACTTCACGGACCCGGCGGTGCGGGAGTGGTGGGGCGGGCTGTACGAGGAGCGGCTCGCGCAGGGCTTCGCCGGCTTCTGGCACGACATGAACGAGCCGGTGTCCTTCGCACCCTTCGGGGACACGACCCTCCCCCGCTCGGCGCGCCACTCCATGGACGGCGCCGGCGGGGACCACCGGTCCGGGCACAACGTGTACGCCCTCACCATGGCGCGGGCCGGCTGGGAGGGGCTGCTGCGGCTGCGGCCCGCCGAGCGGCCGTTCCTCTTCTCCCGGTCCGGCTGGGCGGGGATGCAGCGGTACGGGGGCACGTGGTCCGGTGACGTGGAGTCCAGCTGGGACGGCCTGCGGGCCTCGCTGGCCCTGGTCCTGGGCCTCGGACTGTGCGGGGTGCCGTACTCGGGCCCGGACGTCGGCGGCTTCGGCGGGTCCCCCTCCCCGGAGCTGTACCTGCGCTGGCTCCAACTGGGCGCGTACCTCCCGCTGTTCCGCACGCACTCGGCGCTCTGGGCCGGTCAGCGGGAGCCGTGGGAGTTCGGACCGGAGACGGAGCGGGCCGCCCGCGCGGCCTTGGCGGAGCGCGACCGGCTGCGCCCCTACTTCGTCACCCTGGCCCACCTGGCCCGCCGGACCGGCGCCCCGTACGTGCGGCCGCTGTGGTGGGGGGCGCCGGAGGACCGGGCGCTGCGGGACTGCGAGGACGCCTTCCTGCTGGGCGACGCCCTGCTGGTCGCCCCGGTGCTGGAGTGCGGCGCGGACCGGCGCGCGGTCCGGCTGCCACGCGGGCGGTGGTACGACACCGCCACCGGGGCGGCGCACGAAGGCCCGGGCCAGGTCCTGCTGGACGCCCCGCGCGGGCGGATCCCGGTCCTCGCCCGCGCGGGTGCGCTCCTGCCCGTCCGCTCCCCCGGAGGCGGGGCGGCTCTGGAGGTCTGGGCCCCCGCGCGGGGCCGCACGGGCGGCGGGGTGGTCATCCGGGACGCGGGACCGGGCCCGGCGGCGGGCGAGGCCGAGCGGTACGCCGTGCGGTGGGACGGCGACCGGGTACTGGTGGAGGACGAGGCGGGCGAGGCGGTCCCGGGGGTGAGGGTGCGCGGGCTCTGAGGGGGCCGGAAGCGAGCACGGCGGGCCCCGTCCCGTCCTCGGAGGCGGGCGCACCGGCCGGGTGCGGCCCCTGCAGGGGCCCGTGCGCTACCGCCCGGCCGCAGCGCCTCGGGCGTACCGGCCCGCGAACCACGAGGCCGCCACCTCGGTGTGCAGGGGGAACGCGAGCTCCGTCGGCTCCCTGAGGACGTGCCACCCCGCGGTCTCGTCCGTCGCGGCCGGTGCGGGAAGGTCCGCCGCCGGCCGGACCGGGAGCAGGCCGAAGACCAGCAGGTGACCCGCCGGCGAGCTGAGCGCATCGGCCAGGGCCACGTCCGGGGCGTCGGCCTCGATGCCGGTCTCCTCGCGCAGCTCGCGGACGACCGCCTCGCGCCAGTCCTCGCCGAAGTCGATGAAGCCGCCGGGCAGGGCGACGCCGCCGAGAGCCGGTTCGATGGTGCGGGTGATGACCACGAGGCCGGTGCCGTCGGCGTCCTGGACGGGAAGGAGCGCGACGGCCACCGGGAGCGGATTGCGGTAGGCGGTGGACCCGCACGACGGGCAGGTCCGGGGCCAGGCGGCCGCTTCGAACGGTGTTCCGCAGGTGGAGCAGTGCGAGTCCCTCAGCTGTGCCGGCATCCCGCGATGGTATGCCAAGGACCATGCGTAAGAAGGCTGTTGTGCTCGCTCTGGAGTCGGCGGTGGCGGCGCTCGCCGTGGTGTGGACGGTCGTGGTGCCGCCCGCGGCGGCGGGCCCGACGGGCGGCGTCGCCGGGAGGCTCGCGGCGGGCCCGACGGGCGGCGGCACGGCGCCGGCGGGGCCCTCGTCCGCCCCGCCCGGGTTCGCCGTCCTGTCCGACGTGGACCCCACAATCCGGCAGGACATCCGGTACGCGACCGGTCACAACTTCACCGGCGCCCCGGTCGACGGGTACGAGGAGCCCGTCTGCCTGCTCGCGCGCCCCGCCGCCCGGGCCCTGCGCAGCGCGCAGCGCACCCTGCTGCGGCGCGGCCTCTCGCTGAAGGTCTACGACTGCTACCGGCCGCAGCGGGCCGTGGACCGGTTCGTCCGGTGGGCCGGGGACCCCGCCGACCAGGGCACCAAGGCCGCGTACTACCCGGACGTCGACAAGGACCGCCTGATCCCCGAGGGCTACATCGCCGCGAAGTCGGGCCATTCCCGCGGGAGCACCCTCGACGTCACCCTCGTACGGCTGTCCGCCTCCCGCGAGGTCGACATGGGAACCGCCTTCGACTTCTTCGGCCCGCTCTCCCACACCGACAGCGCGGCCGTCTCCCCCGCCGCCCGCGCCCACCGCGACCTGCTCCGCCAGGCGCTCGGCGAGCAGGGCTTCGTCAACCTGCCCCAGGAATGGTGGCACTTCACGTACCGGCCCGAGGCGTTCCCCGACACCGCATTCGACTTCCCCGTCACTGTCGCGGCCGTCCGGCCGTGAGTACCGTGCCCGCATGACGCCTTCGGGCATCCGGGCTGGTCGCTGCGCGGGGACGCGCAGATGATCCGGATGATGCCGGCCGGGCGGGACGCCGAGCTCGCGGAGATCGCGCAGAAGTGGCTCGCCGAGAACCGGTGACCCCGCGGCCCTCCCGTGCCAGAATCTGACGATCCGTCAGCGACGATGCACGGGAGGAACCTTGGCACGCACGCGCACCCCCGTAGTGAGCGGATGGTTCACGGGGGAGGAAGCAGCGGCACCGAACGGCCGGCCGGGCGCCTTCCGCCTGCTCGGGACCCGCTGCTCCGCCTGCACCGCGGTGTTCTTCCCCCGCGAGGACGTCCACTGCCGCAACCCGCACTGCCCCGGCGGCGGCGAGCTCGCCGAGGTTCCGCTGTCGCCCCGGGGCCGGGTCTGGTCCTACACCGACGGGCGGTACCGGCCCCCCGCCCCGTACGTCTGCGACCCCGCCGAGCCCTGGGTTCCGTACACCCTGGTCGCCGTGGAGCTGGAGGCCGAGCGGATGGTCGTGCTCGGGCAGGCCGCGCCCGGGATCGGCGTCGCCGATCTCGAGGTGGGCATGGAGGTCGAGGTGGTCGGCGGGGTCCTGAACGAGACCCCCGACACCACCTGGACGACCTGGCACTTCAAGCCGGTGGGAGGAGCGTCGTGAGCGTCGCGGACATCGCCGTCCTGGGGGCCGGAATGCACCCCTGGGGCAAATGGGGCCGCAGTTTCGTCGAGTACGGCCGGACCGCGGCCCGGGCCGCGCTCGCCGACGCGGGCCTGGACTGGAGGGACGTCCAGTCGGTCGTCGGGGCGGACACCGTGCGGTCCGGATACCCGGGCTACGTGGCCGGGGCCACCTTCGCCCGGGCGCTCGGCTGGCAGGGCGCGCGGGTCACCAGCGTGTACGCGGCCTGCGCGTCGGGCGCCCAGGCCATCGGAGCGGCCCGCGCACAGATCCTGGCGGGGCTGGCGGACGTGGTGCTCGTGGTGGGCGCGGACGCGGCTCCCAAAGGGTTCTTCGCGCCGGCCGGGGGCGACCGCCCCGACGACCCGGACTGGCTGCGGTTCCGCGTGCTGGGGGCCACCAACCCGGCGTACTTCGCGCTGTACGCCCGCCGCCGGATGGCCGTGTACGGGGACACCCCGGAGGACTTCGCCCGGGTCAAGGTGAAGAACGCGGCCGCCGGCGTGCTCAACCCCAACGCCCGCTACCGCAAGGCGGTGACGGCCGAGGAGGTCGCGGCCTCGGCGGTGGTGGCCGATCCGCTGCGGCTGCTCGACATCTGCGCGACCTCGGACGGGGGCGCGGCCCTGGTGCTGTCCGGCATGGACTTCGCCCGTTCGCGCGGCGTCGCCGACCCGGTGCGCATCCGGGCCGTTTCGACGGTCACCCCGACCTACCCCCGGACCGTCCTGGACCTGCCCGACATCGCCACCGACTCGGCGGTGGCGGTGGAGCCGGCCGCCGGCTCCTTCCGCGCCGCGCTGGCGCGGGCGGCGTACGAGGAGGCGGGACTGGGGCCGGCCGACCTCTCCCTCGCCGAGGTGTACGACCTGTCGACCGCCCTGGAGCTGGAGTGGTACGAGGACCTCGGCTTCTGCGGGGCGGGCGAGGGGGCCAAGCTCGTACGGGAGGGCGCGACGGCCCTGGGCGGGCGTCTTCCGGTCAACACGAGCGGCGGGCTGGCCTCGTTCGGCGAGGCGGTACCGGCGCAGGCGATCGCGCAGGTCTGCGAGCTGACGTGGCAGTTGCGCGGGACGGCCGGGGAGCGGCAGGTTCCGGGCGCGCGGGCCGGTATCACGGCCAACCAGGGGTTGTTCGGGCACGGTTCGGCCGTGGTGGCGGTGCGGTGACCGCTCGCGCGGGGCCGTCGGGCGCCCCGGGCGCGGGCAGCCGCCGGGGCGCACCGACCGGGCCCGCACAGCGCCGGCCGAGCCGGACGGCGCGGGCAGCGCGGGCGCGGGCAGGGCGGGCAGCCGAACAGGGCTCCGACCAGGCGTGTCCCCCGCGTGCTGTCCGAACGCTTGACGGCCCCCGGCGGCAGGTTCACACTCGCTCCACGGTCCCGCTCCACGGCCCCCGGCCGCGACCGGGACCCCCTGATCCCCCCGGGAGAGCTGCGGCCCGTACCCCAGTCGGCGGGGGTACGGGCCGCTTTCTGTCAGGCTCCGGCCGAGAGGCTCCGGCGGCGGGCGCGGGCCAGCGACATCGCGTGTTCCACGACCCCCACCAGTACGTCCTTCACGGACTCCCGGTCCCGGGCGTCGCACAGCAGCACCGGTACGCCCGCGTCGAGGTCGAGCGCGTCCCGGACGGTCACCACCGGGTGCCGGTCCGCGCCGTCGAAGCAGTTGACCGCGACCACGAAGGGGATCTCACGCCGCTCGAAGTAGTCGACCGCGGCGAAGCAGTCGGCGAGGCGGCGGGTGTCCGCGAGGACCACCGCGCCCAGCGAGCCCTGGGCCAGCTCGTCCCACAGGAACCAGAACCGGTCCTGTCCGGGGGTCCCGAACAGGTACAGCACCAGGTCCTCGCGGAGCGTGATGCGCCCGAAGTCCATGGCCACCGTGGTGGTGCTCTTCCCCTCCACTCCCCCGGTGTCGTCGATGCCGATGCCCGGCTCCGAGAGCCGTTCCTCGGTGCGCAGCGGTCTGATCTCGCTCACCGCACTGACCAGGGTGGTCTTGCCCACCCCGAAACCGCCCGCGACCAGGATCTTCAAGGTCAGCGGCTCGACCGGCGACACGGCATGCATCGCGCCGGTGCGGCTAGAGCGCCCGAAGGCCATCGATCACCTCACGCAGTATGGATTCGTCGGGCAGTTCGGCCGGAGGTACCGGCCGGGTCACGTGGACCAGTCCGTCGTCGGCGAGGTCGCCGATCAGCACGCGCACGACCCCGACGGCGAGGTCGAGTTCCGCCGCGAGTTCGGCGACGGACTGCGGCCGGCCCCGGCACAGCCCGAGGATGTCGGCGTGTTCCGGGGACAGGGTCATGTCCCAGACCGGATCGTCGGCCGCCGCTTCGGCGACGACGAGCGCGATCAGGTCGAGCCGGTGCTGCCCCGCGTGGCTGGTCCGCCCGCGGGTCATCGCGTACGGACGTACGACGGGACCCGCGTCGTCGTCGAACCAGTGCGGGTGGTCGGGGGAGGCGGCGCCGTCCGCGGCCGGCGTGGGGGCGGCGGGGTGGTCCTGGCCGGAATCAGTCATGCCGTACGACTCACCCTCCGGCTGGCAGCCCGGTGCGCGGGGCGGTCGCCAGGTGGTCGCCCACTCGCTTGACCATCAGCGTCATCTCGTACGCGACCTGGCCGACGTCGGAGTCGGCGTCGGAGAGCACGGCGAGGCAGCTGCCGTCGCCGGCCGCCATGACGAAGAGGAAGGCCTCGTCGAGCTCGACCACGGTCTGGCGGACCCGGCCGGAGTCGAAGTGGCGGCCCACCCCCTTGGCCAGGCTGTGGAAGCCGGAGGCGACCGCGGCGAGGTGCTCGCCGTCCTCGCGGGTCAGGTCCTTGGAGGTGCCGGTCGGCAGGCCGTCGCCCGAGAGGACCACCGCCTTACGGATGGAACCGACCTTGTCGACCAGCTCGTCCAGGAGCCAGTTGAGCGGGCCGGAGCCGCGGCCCCTGTAGTCGTTGCCGGTCTGCGGTGCGGTCATCGACCGTCCCCTTCGTTCTCGTGCGCGGGCCCGGTGGCGGCGGGGGTGCCCGCCCCGGTCTCGGACTTCTGCTGTGCCTGCTGGCTGCGGCCCGCCGTCCAGCCGCGCTGGAGTGCGGACATGCGGGCCCGCACGTCCTCCGCGTCGCGGTCTTCGGCCGTGTCGTCGGCGGTGTCCCGGGCGGCGGCAGGGCCGGCCGCGCTCTTCAACTGTGGTGCCAGGCTGGCCTGGCGGACCCGTCGGGGCAGCAGCCCGGCGCCGCCCGGGGCGGGGGCGGGGGCGGCCCCGCCGGTGGGGGCGGACGGCGGCACGGCGCTGACGGGCCGGGGATCGACGCGGCGGCCGTGGTCGGCGACCAGGGTCGGGGCGGGGCGGCGGCGGGGCAGCGGCACGGCTCCCGTGCCGCGCAGGCCGTCGGGACGTGGCACGTCAGGACGGGGCGCCTCCGGGCGGGCCCGGTCGGGGCGGGCGCCGTCGGGGCGTGTTCCGTCCGTGCGGGCGCTGTCCAGGCGGGCGCTGTCCAGGCGGACCGGGCCGGTGGGGGCGAGCGGCTCACGGCCGCCCGCGCGGACCGCACCGCCCCGGTCGGAGCGGGAGTCCGGGCGGCGGTCCGGCCGGCGGTCGACGTGGCGCGGTTCGGCCTGCCGCTGCTCGGGCCGATCGGTGTGCGCCCGGTCTGCGGGTCGCAGGCCCAGCAGTGCGCTGCGCGGGGTGCCGGTCGGCGGGGTCTCGTCGTCCAGCGTCGCCATGGCCGGGCGGCCGCCGACGCCGGTGAGCCCCGTGATCCCGGTGGTGGCGGCGTCCGGGGCGGCCGGGTCGTCGAGCAGGGCGGCCGGGTCGTCGAGGCCGTCGATCCCGAGGACGCCCAGCGGGGCCTCCAGCTCGACCGGGCCGCGCAGGTCGGCCGCCGGAAGGGAGCGGCCGGACGGTCCGCGCTCCACGGCGGAGGCCGTCCGCCCGGACGGGACGGCGCCGGGCCTGCCCGGTGCTCCGGCCGGACCGGGCTTCCCCGGCTTGCCGGACATGCCGGCGCCCACGACGGCGCCGTTCAGCCGCAGGCCGGTGCCGTTGGTCTCGGGGGCCTCGGTCAGCAGGGCCACCGGGAGGAAGACCACCGCGGTGGTCCCTCCGTAGGGACTGTGCTGGAGGACGACCTTGACGCCGTGGCGCTGCGCGAGGCGGCTGACCACGAAGAGGCCGAGGCGGTCGGTGTCGGACAGCTCGAACTCGGGGGTCTCGGCGAGCCGGAGGTTCGCGTCGAGCAGCGCTTCCGGGTTCATGCCGAGGCCGCGGTCGTGGATCTCCAGGGTGAAGCCGTTGGCGACGCGTTCGCCGTGCACCTGGACCGCGGTGTGGGGCGGGGAGAACACGGTGGCGTTCTCCAGGAGTTCGGCGACGAGGTGGGTGACGTCCGCGACGGCGGGTCCGGCGATGCCCAGGCGCGGGAGGCGGCGCACCTCGATCCGCTCGTAGTCCTCGACCTCGGCGACGGCGGCCCGTACGACGTCCATCAGCTGGACGGGCTTGCGCCACTGGCGGGAGGGCGCCGCGCCGGAGAGGATCACGAGACCCTCGGCGTGGCGCCGCATGCGGGTGGTCATGTGGTCGAGGCGGAAGAGGTCGGCGAGCTCGTCGGTGTCCTCGGTGCGGCGCTCCATCGTGTCGAGGAGCGTCAGCTGGCGGTGCAGCAGCACCTGGTTGCGGCGGGCGAGGTTGACGAAGACCTCGGAGACGCCGCGGCGCAGCTCCGCCTGCTTGACGGCGGCCTCGACGGCGGCGCGCTGGAGGGTGTTGAGGGCTTGGCCGACCTGGCCGACCTCGTCCTTCTCGTACTCCAGGCGGGGGGCCTCGGTCTCCACGTCGACGTGCTCGCCGGCGGCGAGGCGGCGCATCACGCCCGGCAGGCGGACGCCGGAGGCCTCGTGGGCCTCCTTGCGGAGCCGGGAGAGGTCGCGGACCAGGTCGCGGCCGATGCGCACGGAGAGGACCAGCGACACGGTCAGCGCGATGAAGCCGAGGACGCCGGCGACGGCGGCCTGGACCAGGACGTCCATGGCGACGGGCTCGACGCGCTTCTGGTAGCCGTCACCGGCCTCGGTGCCCATGGCGGCGAGGTCGTCGAGGACCTTGTTCGCGGTCTCGTCCCATTGGGCGGCGGTGACACCGCGGGGGGTCTTGGCCGCACCGGCGGAGAGGAAGCGCTCCTCCGCGTCGCGCAGGGCCTTGGACTCGGTGCCGGTCCAGTACTGCTCGAAACGCTGCCGGTCGGCGGCCGGGAGGATCGCGAGGTTGAACTCGTAGAGCAGGGTGCGGTTCGCGGCGAGGTCGGAGACGCGGCGGAGGTCGGGCGCGCCGATCTTCCCGGCGGCGAGGGCCGAGGCGATGACGGCGTCCTCGCGGGAGAGGGTCTCGCGGGCCCGGGTGATTCCGACGAGGGCCCGGCCCTGCTTGTCCATCTCGACGTTCTCCAGGGCGTGGAGATTCATGAGGAACTCGTAGCAGGGGTCGACGAGGCGGCTGTACAGCTCCAGGGCCTGACCGGGGTCGAGGGTGTTCTGGTCGACGGAGCGGCGGAGGGTGCCGATGCCCTGGTAGGCGGCGAGGATCGAGTGCAGGCGCTGGGCGTTCTGCGGGCTCAGCTCGTCGACGACCTCGGAGTCGCGGGCCCTCTCGCTGATCTTGTCGACGGCCTCGTCGGTGGCGGCCCGCCGCTTGGCCAGCTCGGCGGTGGCGGCGGAGGCGCGGGGGTCGCCGATGACGACGAGGGTCTGGCGGCGCTCCTTCTGGATGACGCGGACGACGTCCTCGATCGGGTAGCCGACCTTGTCGATGACGTACGCGACGTCCAGGAGCTGGAGGGCCTGGCGGCCGGTGATGACCGTCGAGAAGCCCCAGAGGGCGGTCAGGGAGACGAGCGGCACAAGAAGCAACGCCACGATCTTCCGGCGGATGGATTTCCCGCGAAAGCGCATGGCCTCCCCAGCCTCCCCAGCTCAACCCCGTTGTCGGAGGTCGGTGTTCCGTCATTTAAACGGCGTGAGCCTACTACTGCCGAGCAGCGGCCTCGAAGGCGTGTCCGGACGTTTTCGGCCGGACCTCTGGGCGGAGATCGGGAGTTGTCCGATACTTCCGGTCAACGGCGGCCCGATATGTGTCAGATGGCACCTGGTGGGGCGTCAGTTCCCGTAATTCGATGGATGGCTGGAACTGTTCGTTCCGCGATCATCCTGGCCTGGGGGGATGCCCGCGTGCGGGAATCTCCCGTCCGCGCCGGACGTCATTCTGTTCGAGGGGACGCTTTGGGGTACGCGTTGGGGTAGACGTGGTGCGGCAGGCGTGGCGGACCGCGCGGTGGGGAGTGAGCGGACCATGAGCAGGTACGAGGAAAGCGTCGCCGGTGGCGTCGGGCGGAGCGCCGCACGGGGGCTGTGGGTGGAGGAGCCGGCCCGGCGCCGCCGGATGCCCGATTCCGTCCGGGCGTCGGCGGTGCGGGCGGTGCTGATCGTGGCCGTGACCCTGACCCAGGCGACGGTCGCGTTCTTCCTGACGCTGACCGGCTCCTGGCTGGCCTTCCCGATGGCGCTCGGGGCGGTGGCGGGGACGATCGTGGCGACGTGGGGCGTGCTGGACGTGTGGATCACCCGGCAGACGTGGAACCAGCGGTACGGGGTCCTGTCCGAGCCCAGCAGCACGGCGCGCCGGCGGCGCCGGGAGGCCCGGCGCGAGGCTCGGCGGGCGGCGCGCGAGCCGGGTCCGGACCGCATGTCCCGGGAGGACGGACCCCTGACGGCCTTCGGCCGCCGCTAGGGCGTGTCCGGGGCGCCGGACGGTCCGGGGGCCCGCCCGTCGGCCCGGGGCGCCCGCCGGTAGCGGGCCCCGGTCGCGGCCACCCGCGCACCGCGCG
>NZ_JBHXSC010000101.1:0-18123 GCF_042716505.1 Streptomyces sp. NPDC058674 | reverse complement strand
CTCCATGGCCGGGGCCGTGGGGGGGGGGCCCCCCCCCCCCCGGGGGGGGGGGGCGGGGGGCGCCCCCCCCCCCCCGGGCCCCCCCCCGGGGGGGGGGGGGGCCCCCCCCCCCCCCCCGCCTCGGTGTCGCGGGGGAGCGGTGCGTACCCTTCCCGCGGAGTCAGCCGCCGGTCACCGGACGGGCCGCGGCGGCCCCCCGGGCGGCGGCCCGCTCGGTGTGCGCCGGGCGGCGGCTGCCGGCCGGGGTGACCGGGGTCCGCTCGGAGCGGATCAGGTGCGGCCGGCCGGTCGTGTGGGCCGCGGGCCGGGGCGCCGGTGAGCGTCCGCCGGTGGCGGCCGCGGCGGCCGTGGTGGCGGGCACCGCGGCGGTGACGACGGTGACGGTGGGCGCCGGGGCCGCTTCCGCCGGGGCGTCGGCGTCCAGCCTGAGCTGCCACTTCCCGCCCGCGGAGAGCACCGGGGTGAGCGCGGTGGCGATCGGCGCGGGAATCCGCCCGGTCTCCGCGCGGCGGCGCATCAGGTCGCGCAGCCCGAAGACGTAGGCCTCGGCGCGGGCGATGAGCGGCTCGAACCAGGGGAGCGCCAGCAGGATCAGCAACCCCGCGGACCAGCCCAGCAGGACGTCGCTGACCCAATGGGTGCCGAGGTACACGGTGGTGGCGCCGACGCTCAGCGAGACGACCGCGGACACCACGGACAGCACCCGCCGGGTGACCGCGGTGGATGCCAGATAGGCCAGGATTCCCCAGGTCACGACGGCGTTGGCGGTGTGGCCGGAGGGAAATATATCGCCGCCCGCGAAGAGCTCGGCGGAGCCGATCTCGGTGGCGTAGTGCGGACCGAGCCGGCCGAGGCCGATCTTGACGGCCCCGACGGTGACGTTCAGCAGGAGCAGCGCCACGCCGAGGGTGATCAGGGGTCGCAGGGTGTGCTGCCGCCAGGAGCGCCAGCCGAGCCAGGCCGCGACCATCACCGCGGTGGGTCCGCGCTGGCCCAGTACGACGAGGTAGTCGAGGAAGGCGTGCAGCTGCGGCCACTGCTCGTACGGGCGGAAGAACATGATCTGCCAGTCCAGGCGGACGAGCCAGGACGTGGTCAGGACCGCCACCACGATCGCGAGGTAGAAGGCGAGGGTCGACCCCAGGAGCACGACACGGTGCCGGCTCATCCGCGGGGTCTGCAGATGAGCCGGTCGCTCTGGTTCCCGGTCCAGCCGGGCGAAGACCCGCTCCAGACGGGTCAGGATTTGATCGGTACGCACTCAATCGACGTTACCGCGCGCCGATGGGCGGGCCGGGCGAATCACCGGCTTTGTGATGACCATGTGATGTGGAGTTGGTCTCACGCGGGACTTAATCGCCGCTATTTCGACTGCGGTCGGATACCGCCCGATCCGCTGTCCCGGAAATTGTTTCGGACACGCCCCGACTTTAATGCCGCGATCAATTCCTTTGCTGAAAGATGTATCGGAACGATCCATTCCGTTATCTACGGGGGCCCCGACCCGTTCAGCCAGAACCCCCCGTATGCCGCCGAGGCCGCGGCCACCGCACCCAGCACCACCGCCGCGCGGCCCGTCCGCCACCGCGCCATCGCCGCCGCCAGGGGCAGCAGCAAGGGGAAGGCGGGCAGCAGCAGCCGGGGCTTCGAGCCGAAGTACCCCGACGCGCACAGCGCCAGCGCCACCACGATCCCGGCGTACACGAGCAGCGGCGCCGGCTGCCGCTGCCGCACGCACCGCCCGTACAGCCAGAGCACGCACACGACACCCGCGACCAGCCCCAGCCCCGCCGCGAAGGCGGGTGAGGCCAGCCGCGCCCCCACGAAGCGGGCGAAGGCCCAGCCGCCGTCGAAGCCGTTGCCCCAGCCGGCCTGCACGTCCAGGTAGCCGAGGAGCCCGCCTCCCGTGCGCGCGCCGACCCACAGCACGTACGCCGCCGCCCCCAGTGGAGCGAGCAGGGCCCCGGCGGCCGTCCGCCACGAGTGCTCGCCGCGCCCGCGGGCCAGTACGGCGGCGACCCACACCGCCGCCACCACCGCCGCCCCGACCGGGCGGGTCAGCCCCGCCCCCGCCGCGAGCAGCCCCGCCGTCAGCCACCGGCCGCGCAGGACCGCGTACAGGGCCCAGGCGGCGAGCGCGGTGAACAGCGCCTCGCTGTAGGCCATCGACTGCACGATCCCGACGGGCAGCGCGGCCCAGAGCGCGACCGCCAGGACCCCGGCCCGGCGGCCGTCCGCGCCCGGCAGAGCCTGGGCGCAGACCGACTCGGCCACCAGGAAGATCCCCCAGGCGGCCGCGAGCCCCGCGAGCGCCGACACCACCAGGCCCGCGGAGCCGTGGGACAGTCCCGTCACCGCCGCCACCAGCCGCTCCAGCCACGGCAGCAGCGGGAAGAAGGCCAGGTTCGAGTGGACGTCCCCGTTCGGGAGGGCCACCTCGTACCCGTACCCCTCGGCCGCGATGCGGGCGTACCAGAGCGAGTCCCAGCGGGCCGACAGCAGGGTGTGGGGGCTGCTGCCGGCCACCGCGCCCCAGCCGGCGAGCACGGTCAGCCCGAGTAGCCGGACCGCCGCGAAGACGGCCAGCGCGGGCGCCGCCCGTCGAAATCCAAGATCCTTCACGGGCATGATTATCGGCGCCGCCCCCGGTGCGCGCGGCGGGCACCACGGGCGGTGAGCAGGCGTGTACGCGGGGGAGGGGGCGGGGCGGGCCGAGTGGCGCACACCACACGGCGGCCATCGCGGGGATGAGAGCTTGGCCACGTGGCGGGCAAACGAACTCGCGTACGCTGACCGTTCACTCGCGTGTCGATGCCGGACCCCGTCGGAAGCCGCACAGCACCATCCCCGCGGCTCCACCAGGCGCTGGTCCGCCGAGTGCGGGGGGATTCACCTGGGAGGTACATGCATGTCGGGGACGAACGCGGCCGACCGCAGGACCCCTTCCCCCTGGCAGCGGCTCCGTGCGGCCACCGACGGGGGCAACCGCTGGGTCGTCCTCGCGGTGCTGTGCGTCAGCCTGGTCCTCGTCGCGCTCGACGCGACGATCCTGCACGTCGCCGTCCCCTCACTCACCGAGGACCTGCGCCCCGGCTCGGTCGAACTCCTCTGGATCGTCGACGCCTACCCGTTGGTCTGCGCCGCCCTGCTGATCCTCTTCGGGACCCTCGGCGACCGGGTCGGCCGCCGCCGCATCCTCCTCGTCGGCTACGGCCTCTTCGGCGCGGCCTCCGCCGTCGCCGCCTTCGCCGACAGCGCCCAGGTGCTCATCGCGGCCCGCGCGCTGCTCGGTGCGGGCGGCGCGATGATCATGCCCGCCACGCTGTCGATCCTGCGCCAGGTCTTCCCCGACCGGCGCGAGCGCGCCCTCGCCATCGGCATCTGGACCGCGGTCGCCGCCGTCGGCGCCGCCGGCGGGCCGGTCCTCGGCGGCTTCCTCGTCCAGCACTTCTGGTGGGGCTCGGTCTTCCTCATCAACATCCCGCTGATGGCACTGATCCTGCCGCTGGGCCGCTGGCTGCTCCCCGAGTCCAAGGGCTCCTCCGACGGTCCCTGGGACGTGGTCGGCGCGCTGATGGCCGCGGCCGGCGTGCTCGGCTCGGTGCTCGGGATCAAGCGGCTGGGCGCCGAACGACAGCTCCTGGACGCCGAGGCGATGGTGCCCCTGTTCCTCGGAGCGGCCCTCCTCGTACTGTTCGTACGGCGGCAGAGGCGGCGCACGCACCCGCTCATCGACATGCGGCTCTTCTCCCGATCCGCCTTCACGACGTCCGTGGGCTGCATCGTGCTCGCCATGCTGGCCCTGGTCGGCCTGGAGCTGATCGCCGTCCAGTACCTCCAGCTGGTGCTGCACCTCAGCCCCCTGGAGACCGGCCTGCGGCTCCTGCCGCTCACCTTCGCGGCCATGGCCGCCGGCGCCACCGGGTCCTACACCCTGGGCCGGATCGGCCCGCGCACCATGGTCTCGCTCGGTTTCCTGCTCACCGCCTTCGCCGTGCTGCTGCTGACCCTCATGGGGCAGCAGGACCGGCCCGTGCTGCTGACGGTGGGCTTCATCCTGCTCGGCTTCGGTCTGCAGACCACGCTGTTCGCCGCGTACGAGTCCATGCTGAGCGAGGCGCCGGCGGCCACCGCGGGCGGGGCGGCCTCCATCGGAGAGACCTCGTACCAGCTGGGCGCCGGCATGGGCATCGCCCTGCTGGGCAGCGTGATGAACGCCGCGTACGCCCCGGCGCTGCTGCGGGTGCCGGGGGTCTCGGCGGCGGACTCGGCGGGCGCCGCCAACTCCCTGGGCGAGGCCTACCAGATCGCCGCGCACCTCGGCGGGCCGGCGGGGGCGTCCCTGTACGCCGCGGCCCGGCACTCCTTCGTGCACGGGCTGCACGTGACGCTGCTGGTGAGCGCGGCGCTGCTGCTGGCGGGGGCGCTGATGGCGCTGAAGCTGCCGCGGGCGATGGAGTGCGGGGCGTCCGGCGCCGAGCCGGAGGACGCGGCGGTGCCGGTGCCGGTGCCGGTACCGGTGCCGGTGCCGGTACCGGTGCCGGCGCGGGCCGGCGGGATTCCGGCGCAGGCCGCCGGTGAGCCGTGGCCCTCCTCCGCGGAGCGCGCCGGCTGACCCCTGACCCCTGAGCTCCGGGCCCGGTCGGGGCGGGGGTGGACGGGTGGGGAGGGCGGCGTCTAGCGTCGGGTGCGCCGCGTACGACGTGCGCTGCCAGGTGGTGTCCTGCCCGGTCGGGACGGACCGGCACGACACCCCTTGGTTCCGACTCCGGCCGCCGGGAGGCCCCGTGTCCGCGTTCCTGCCCCATGATCCGCTCGGGCTCGACGAGCTCCTCGGTCCGGAGGACCTCGCCGTCCGCGACACCGTCCGCGGCTGGGCCGCCGACCGGGTGCTGCCGCACGTCGCCGAGTGGTACGAGAGGGGCGAGCTGCCGGAGATCCGCGAGATCGCCAGGGAGCTCGGCTCGCTCGGGGCGCTCGGCATGTCGCTGACCGGGTACGGGTGCGCCGGAGCCAGTGCGGTCCAGTACGGCCTCGCCTGTCTGGAACTGGAGGCCGCCGACTCCGGCATCCGCTCGCTGGTCTCCGTACAGGGCTCGCTCGCCATGTACGCGATCTGGAAGTACGGCTCCGAGGAGCAGAAGCAGCAGTGGCTGCCCGGCATGGCAGCCGGCGAGCTCATCGGCTGCTTCGGCCTGACCGAGCCCGACCACGGCTCCGACCCGGCGGGCATGCGGACCCACGCCAAGCGCGACGGCGGCGACTGGGTGCTGAACGGCCGCAAGATGTGGATCACCAACGGCTCCGTCGCGGCGGTCGCCGTGGTGTGGGCGCAGACCGACGAGGGGATCCGCGGTTTCGCGGTGCCCACCGACAGCCCCGGCTTCTCGGCACCCGAGATCAAGCACAAGTGGTCGCTGCGGGCCAGCGTGACCAGCGAGCTGGTCCTGGACGACGTACGGCTGCCCGCGGACGCGGTCCTTCCGGCAGTCACCGGGCTCAAGGGCCCGCTCGGCTGCCTCAGCCACGCGCGGTACGGGATCATCTGGGGGGCCATGGGCGCGGCGCGCGCCTGCTTCGAGTCCGCGCTCGCATACTCCAGGACCCGGGAGCAGTTCGGAAGGCCGATCGGCGGCTTCCAGCTCACCCAGGCCAAGCTCGCGGACATGGCTCTGGAACTGCACAAGGGCATCCTGCTCGCGCACCATCTGGGCCGGCGGATGGACGCGGGCACCCTGCGGCCGGAGCAGATCAGCTTCGGAAAGCTCAACAATGTCCGCGAGGCCATCGAAATCTGTCGGACCGCGCGGACCATCCTGGGTGCCAACGGGATCTCCCTCGAGTACCCCGTCATGCGGCACGCCACCAACCTCGAATCGGTCCTCACCTACGAGGGGACCGCGGAGATGCACCAGCTGGTGCTCGGCAAGGCGCTCACCGGGCTCGACGCCTTCCGGTGAGGGCCCTGCCTAGCTCTGGTTGAAGAAGTCGCGCGAGCGGCCGCCGGGCTCGCCGCTCACGATCTGGGTGTCGGCCGGGGTCAGCAGGAAGACCCTGGTCGCCACCCGCTCGATCGATCCGCGCAGCCCGAAGGTGAGCCCGGCCGCGAAGTCGACCACGCGCTTCGCGTCGCCCGGATCCATGGACGACAGGTTCACGATGACGGGAACGCCCTCGCGGAACAGCTCGCCGATGCCGCGGGCGTCCCGGAAGCCGTCCGGCGTGACCGTGGCGATCCGACGGCCGTGCTCGACGGCCGACTCGGAGGCGACCTTGACGCGCGGGTCGGTGACCCACTGGTCCCCGGGGCCCGAGACCGAGCCGCCCCGGGCCGCCTCCGCGTAGTCGTCGTCGTAGTAACGCTCGTCGTCGCCGTCTTCCACGAGACCCAGCCAGGCACTCGCCTTGCGCACCGAACCCATGGACGCCTCCTTTCACCGCGGTCAGTCTGTCTTCTCTCCGCTGCCCCTATGGTCGTCCATGATGCTGACAACGCGCCAAGTGGATAGTCGCCGCGCAGGGGTTTCGTGACGGTACTGGTGCAGAACATCCGTTGCACGGTCAAGGATGCTGACGGCTACCACTGCTGACTGAGTGAAAATACGACTGCTGCCGCCTTACGGGTGAGCGGTGCGGACGTACGGGTGACGGACGGAGGTCGGTACGATGCCCGGCAAGCACGCGCACGACACACGGGGGCAGTGGATTGTTCGGGATCGTCAGACCTTGCACGCACCGGCTGGGGGAGCGGTTCAAGGCCGAGTGGATGGCCCATCTCTGCGGCCTCTGCCTGGCACTTCGTGGTGATCACGGCCAGTTCGCCCGGATCGTCACGAACTACGACGGGCTGCTCGTCTCGGTCCTGACGGAGGCTCAGTCCGGTCCTGCGCCCGGCGCCCGGCGCACCGCGGGGCCCTGTCCACTGCGCGGGATGCGCACCGCCTCGGTCGCCAAGGGCGAGGGGGCGCGGCTCGCCGCGGCCGTCTCGCTCGTGCTGGCCTCCGCGAAGGTGCGGGACCACGTGGCCGATCGGGACGGGCTGTTGGCCCGCGCCCCCATCGCGCTGGCGGCCCGCAGGGTGGCGCGCGGCTGGGACCGGGCGGGCGCGCGCACCGGCGCCTCGCTCGGCTTCGACACGGCGGTGCTCGTCGACGCGGTGGACCGGCAGGGCGGCATCGAGACCCTGGCCGGGCCGGGCACGTCCGTGCTCGTGGTGACCGAGCCGACGGAGACCGCGACGGCCGCAGCCTTCGCGCATACCGCGCAGCTGGCCGGGCGGCCGGGCAACACCGCCCCGCTCGCCGAGGCCGGCCGGTACTTCGGGCGGCTCGCGCACCTGTTGGACGCGGTCGAGGACCGGGACGCGGACGCCGCGGCCGGGGCCTGGAACCCGCTCACCGCCACCGGGACCTCCCTCGCCGAGGCGCGCCGGCTGTGCGACGACGCCCTGGAGGGGATCAGGCTGGCGCTGCGCGAGGCCGAGTTCGCGGACGCCGGGCTCGCGCACCGGCTGCTGGTGCACGAGCTGCGCACCTCGGTGGACCGGGCCTTCGGGACCGCCGCCTGCGGGCACGGGCACGCCGGGACGGCCTCCGCCGGCCAGGGCGCGGGCCCGTACGCACCCGGGCCCCATGGCGGCCGGGACGGCGGCAACCCGTACGCCCAGAGCCCCTACGGCGGCACGCCCCAGGGCGCGGGCCCGTACGGCGCGGGCCCGTACGGCGCGGGCCCGTACGGCGGGAGCCCCTACGGCGGCGGGGCGGGCGGGCCCGGCGGCCCCGGGACGCCCCCCATGGGGAGCGGCGGCGGGCGTCCCCCGCGGAAGCCCCGCCGCGGGCTGCTCGCCGGCTGCGCGGTGGCCATCGGGCTGTTCTGCACCTGCCAGCTCTGCTGCGCCGAGCACGAGGGGCCGTGGTCCCGGAAGAAGAAGCAGCCGTGGTGCGACAAGTGCGACTGCGGGAACTGCAACTGCAACTGCGACGGAAACTGCTGCTGCTGTCCCTGTGACGGCTGCTGAGGCCCTTTCAGGTCCCGCAGGCCCGGACGGCGTACCCCGGGGTTCCCGGCCCGGCCGGCGTGGAAGGGTTCACCGGCATGAGCGACGACGCAGACGAACCGCGGACCGACTGGCGCACATGGCACGAACGCCGGGTCGCCTCCGTGTCCGCCCCTTACGGCCCGTTGGCGCTGACCGGCACCCACTGGCTCGCCGACTACCCGGAAGGTCGAATTCCGGCCGTTCCGGGGCGCTGGCGAGCGTCCGGCGGCGGGGTGGTGCTGACCGCCGCCGCGCAGGACGCCCTGCGCCTCGACGGCGAGCCGTTCGCGGGCGAGGCGGTGCTCGCGGCCGATGGGGGCCCGCCCGCCCGCGCCCGGCTCTGCGCGGGCGAGCTGCGGCTCGTGGTGATCCGGCGCGAGGGGGAGTGGGCGGTCCGCGTCTTCGATCCCGCCTCCGCGGCCCGCCGGGCCTTCGCCGGAATCGAGGCGACCCCCTATGACCCGGCCTTCGTGCTGCCGGGCCGCTTCCGGGCATACGAGGCGGACCGCACGGTCCAGGTCGAGAACGCGGACGGGCGCGCCCGGGGCCTCGCACTCGGCGGCGAGCTCACCTTCGCGCACGGCGGGACCGAGCACGCCCTGCAGGTCGCCGTCGACTCGGACGACGGCGGCCTCTGGGCCGTCTTCGGCGACGCCACCGGAGGTTCGTCCAGCTACCGCTTCCGCTTCCTGCGGCCCGGGGCCCCCGCCCCGGACGGCTCGATCACCGTGGACCTCAACCGGGCGCTCCTGCCGCCCTGCGCCTTCGCGGACCACTTCATCTGCCCGTTCCCGCCGCCGGGGAACGTGCTCCCCTTCGAGGTCGCGGCGGGCGAGAGGCGGCTGAAAGCCGCCCTTGCGACCGGTATCTGACGACCGCACACTCCCGAGAGTGCTTGTCAGGGGCACGGCATAAATACATGCGCTCCCCGTGCCCCTGCTGCGCCTCACGGGCTTCGGCACCCCCACGAACGCCGAGCCCCCGAACCTTTCCGGAGGACGACAAGTGAGGATCCAGAGCATCACCCGTACCAGGCTGCTCGCGGCGGCCACCGGCCTGGCCGCCGTCGCAGCGCTCGCCGCCCCCACGGCGGCCAGCGCGGACGACCGGGACGCCGGCTTCAGCGCCGCGCGCCTCGCCTCGGCCGGCGCATCCGTACTGCGCGCCGACGTCGCAGGCACCGCCTGGCACACCGACCCCGCCACCGGGACCCTCGTGGTCACCGCCGACTCCACCGTCACCGCCGCCGACCTCGCGAGAATCAAGCGGGAGGCGGGGGCCGACTCCGGGGCCCTGCGCATCGAGCGCACCCCGGGCAAGCTGACCAAGCTGCTCTCCGGCGGCGACGCCATCTACGCGTCGAGCTGGCGCTGCTCGCTCGGCTTCAACGTGCGCAGCGGCAGTACGTACTACGCGCTGACCGCCGGCCACTGTACGGACGGTGCCGGGACCTGGTGGAGCAACTCCGCCAAGACCACCGTGCTCGGCTCGACCGTCGGCTCCAGCTTCCCGAACAACGACTACGGCCTGATCAAGTACGCCAGCAACTCTCCGGTCCCGCCGGGCACCGTCGGCGGCCAGGACATCACCTCCGCCGTCAACGCCACCACCGGCATGTCCGTCACCCGGCGCGGCTCCACCACCGGCACCCACAGCGGTTCGGTGACCGGCCTCAACGCCACGGTCAACTACGGAGGAGGAGACGTCGTCTACGGCATGATCCGCACCAACGTGTGCGCCGAGCCCGGCGACAGCGGCGGCCCGCTCTACTCGGGCTCCCGCGCGGTCGGCCTGACCTCGGGCGGCAGCGGCAACTGCTCCTCGGGCGGCACGACCTTCTTCCAGCCCGTGGTCGAGGCCCTCAACGCGTACGGGGTCAGCGTCTACTGACGGTTGACCCACGCGCCCCCGCCGCACCCCTGGACGTCCTCCCGCCTTCTGGGAGGATGTCCAGGGTGTCCACGGGGGAGGCTTCCGCATGAAACGCATCGGGGTGACCGGGCACCGGTCCATTCCGGGACCGGCGCTCGGCCACGTCGAGAGCCGCCTACGAGCCCTGCTGGGCGCCCACGAAGGACCGCTCGAGGCCCTCTCCAGCCTCGCCGAGGGCGCGGACCAGCTCTTCGCCGCGATCGCCCTCGAATGCGGCGCCGACCTCACCGTGGTCATCCCCAGCGGGGACTACGAGCAGGCCTTCGAGGACGCCGAGGCCCTGGCCCGCTACCGGGGGCTCAGGCACCGGGCGGCCCAGGAGGTCCGGATGGACTTCGCCCACTCCACGGACGAGGCCTACTACGCCGCCGGTACCTACATCGCCGACTCCTGCGACCGGCTCGTCGCCGTCTGGGACGGGCTGCCCGCGCGCGGACACGGCGGCACCGCCGAGATCGTCGCCTACGCCAGGACGCTCGGGAAGCCCGTCACCGTCATCTGGCGGGCGGGCGTGGCCCGGGACTGAGCCACGCCGCCCGCCGGACGGCCGTCAACTGGAGTGCCGGGCCAGCCAGTCCGTGTGCTGCGGTGACACGTACCGCTCGGTCTCGTACACCGACGAAGGCCACTGGGACTCGGTGATCGTCGTCTGCATCACCACCATCATCGCCGCCAGGTCCTGCTCGATCAGCGTGTGCGCCTCGATCAGCGGATGGTGGCGGCGCACCTCGTTCCAGGCGATCCCCGCCGCCGCGGCCGCACTGAGCAGCCCGGCCGGCTCCGGCCCCGGTCCCGAGCCGAACATCCCGAACACCGCGAACAGCAGCGCCAGCAGGGTCAGCAGGACGATCGTCCATGACCACAGGGCCGTCGCGCGCCGGGACACCTCCGTGCGCCGCCGGTACCAGTTGCGCTGCTCGATCAGCCGGTCCCGTACGTACGTCTCGCGCCGCACCCGGTAGTCCAGCCCGCGCAGCCGGTGCATCGCACCGGTGATCTCGCCGCCCTCCGGCACCGCACCGGAGGCCCGCGGATCCTCCCAGCCCATCTTGCGCAGCTCGTCCAGGCCCTTCTCCAGCCGGGTCCGGTACGTGGCCTCCGCCCCGGCCGCCTCACTGCCGAACGGCGCCCCGTGCACGGCGTACCGCCAGGCCAGGGACTTGATGAACTCCGCCGCACTGCGGTTGAGCTGCCACTGCGGGCGGGCCCGGCGCCTCGTCGCCCGTACGCCCACGGCCAGCACCCCGGCGTACGCGAGCGCGCTCAGCAGCCCGAACAGGCGCACCGGGCCCAGCTCCGGGCCCGCAGGCAGCGCCGCCGCCGCGGCGGCCGCGACGAGCAGCAGCAACTGGCCCCGGGTCGCCTGCGTGGACTCGCGCTGGCGTGAGATCGCCGCCCGGTCGGTGTGGTGGAAGAGGGCCGGCAGGTCCTCGTTTCGAAAGGTCATGCTGTCGCTCACAGCGCCCCCTGCTGTCGGGTGGCGGGCGGCGGGGCCGTTCGGCCCCGCCGCCCGCGGTCGGATCACACGGCGAGGGGCTCCAGGTCGCGGTGGACCCGCCGCTCGTCGCGGGCGTAACGGGTCAGCCCGTGCTCCTCGCCGAGCAGCCGGGTCAGTTCGGCCACCGCCTCCGCCCGAACCCGGGCCGCCTCCTCCTTGCGGCCCATCGAGTCGAGGCTCACGGCCATGTTGGACGCGCTCGCCAGGGTCTCCGGGTGGTGCACCCCGAGCGCCTCGCGCAGCCGCACCACCGCCGCCCGCTCCAGCTCCAGCGCCCCCTCCGGATCGCCCAGGTCCGCCCGTGCGTTGGCGAGGTTGAGGTGCGCGAAGATCGTGTGCGGGTGGTCGTCGCCCAGCACCTCGCGCATGTGCCGGATCGCCTGCCGGAGCATCAGCTCCGCCGTGTCCGCCGCGCCCGTGCCCCAGTGGAAGACCGCCAGGTTGTTCAGGGCGGCCAGCGTGTACGGGTGCCGCTCGCCCGGCACCTTCATGTACTCGTCGACCACCTCCTGCGCCAGGTCCCGGGCCCCGCCCGGGTCCCCGGTCGCGAACAGGTCCGCGGCCAGGTTCAGCTCGCAGGCCAGCAGATCGGGGTTGACCGAGGTGTACTTGGCCCGGTACCGGTTGCGGGTCGCCGTCGTCAGCCGCAGCGCGTCCTCCAGGTCGCCCGCCCGCCGCAGGGACACCGCCAGGTTCTTCGCCGCCGACAGCGTCCCCGGGAAGGCCCAGCCCAGCTGCCGCTTGTAGATCTCGTACGTCCGGCCCAGCAGCTGCACCGAGTCGTCGTAGCGGCCCACCTCGCGCAGGTCCCGGGCCAGGTTCTGCGCCGAGGACAGCGTGTACGGGTGGTCCGGGCCCAGCACCTCCGTCCGCCGGTCGAACACCTCCTGGTCGATCTCCCGCGCCCGGGAGTACTGGCCGACCATCCGCAGGTTCAGCGCCAGGTTGTTCGCGGCGGCCAGGGTGCGCGGGTGCGCCTCGTGGAAGATCTGCCCGAAGCCCTCGTGCGCGGCCGTCGCCAGCTCCATCGCCTCGCCGTACCGGCCGAGCGCGCCCAGGTCCATCGCCAGGCCGCTGGTGGTCATGTAGGTGTGCGGGTGCGAGGCGCCCAGGGCCGCCCGCTGCCGCTCCAGCGTCCCCTCGTCCAGCTCCATCGCCTCGACGAACCGGCCCTGCGAGCGCAGGATGTTCGACAGGTGGAAGCGCAAGTACAGGTACTGGAGGTCGTCTCCGCCCAGGGTCTCCTTCCAGACCTCGCGCAGCTCCTCGCCCAGCTGGTGCGCGGCCTTGAAGTCCCCGCGCTTCCACAGGTAGCGCACCCGGTCGATCAGCAGCCGGCGGGTCTCCGGCTCCTTGCAGTAGCGGGCCTCGGACGGCTTCAGGTGCGGCCAGATCGTGTTGAACCGCGGCCAGGTCTCCGGATTGTCTATCGGCTCGTCGTCGTCCGGCCGGGCACCCGCCAGGACCCGGTGCACCGCGTGCCGGGCCTCGCGCTGCTCCGCCTCGGACAGCTGTGCCCGGATCACCGCCTGGACCAGTCGGTGGACCTGGATGCTGTTGCTGACCTGGTCGACCTTGGCCAGGGCGAAGCGGCCGATCTCCCGGATCACCCGGCCCAGCACCAGCTTCTCCTGCAGGGAGGAGTCGTACGGCTTCAGCGCGTCGATCATCTCCTTGCTGTAGAGGAGGTTCGCCGAGATCGGCTCCGGTGCGAAGAAGGCGCAGAGCTGGAGCAGCCGGACCGCGGCCGGGGAGCGGGACTGCAGCCGCTCGATGGACACGTTCCAGGTGGCGGCCACCGGCTCCGGGTACCCGGGCGGCTGGTTCAGGGCCAGCACGCGGGCGGCCTGCTGCGCCAGCTGTTCTATGTACGCCGAGACCGGCGTCGCGGTCTCCGCGATCCAGGCGCCGGCCTGCTCGACCGCGAGCGGCAGGTCGCCCACCGCGACGGCCACCTGGTCGGCGTCGTCCTCGGACAGGCCCGGTGCCCGGCGCTGGAGGTGCTCGATGGACTCCTCGCGCAGGAACACGTCCACGGGCAGCGCGTCGCCGTACTGCGACCAGGACTGGTTGCGGGAGGTCACCAGCACGTGGCCCGGACCGCCCGTCGGGAAGAACCGCTTGAGGGTCTCGGGGTCGTCGGCGTTGTCGAAGACCAGCAGCCAGCGCGCGGAGGGCACCCCGCGCCGCAGCAGGTCGATGGCCTCCTGCGAGGCGGCCGCCATGTCCTCGCCGGTCTGCGCGCCCAGCCGTACCGCGAGCTCGGCGAGGGCCGCGACCACGTCCCCGGTCTGCTCCGAGGAGATCCACCACACCAGGTCGTAGTCGGCCATGAAGCGGTGCACGTACTCCAGCGCCACCTGGGTCTTGCCGACGCCGCCGAGCCCGTACAGGGTCTGCGGCTGCGGCAGGACGACGGCCATGCCGCCGCCGAGCTGGTCGCGCATCCGCTCCAGCACGATGCTGCGGCCGGTGAACCCGGTGTTGCGGGGCGGGGCGTTCCAGATCTTCGGGACGGTCCCGGGGAACCGGGGGCCGGGCTGGGAGGCGCTGCTGACGGTGTCGGGCAGGGCCGTCGGCCGCTCCACCGCGCGCAGCAGGGCGGCGGCGGCGTGCACCTCGTCGAGCCGGAAGAGGTCCACCGGGTTGCGGTCGATGTAGGGCGTGGCGAGCCGGACGTCGCCCACCCGCAGCGGCACCAGCCGGCGGCGGCCGCCGGTCGGGTCCTCGGCGGCCGCCCGGTTCCACACGTCCACGGCGCGCGCCGACTTGAGGTAGGCGCTGGAGAGCAGCACCACGGTCCGGGCGGCGGTGTCGACGCTGACGCCCGCCCCGCCGAGCGTGTCGCCGGGGGCGCCGCCGGCGGGCGGCGGGGCCGGCTCGGCGGAGACGTCCCGGGGGACGACGCGGAAGCCGGCCCGGGTGAGCACCGACTCGATCCAGTCGGCCCACATCCGGTTCTCGGCGACGTAGGACAGGAACAGGTCGGCGGGGAGGGCCGGGCGGCGCCGGGTGAAGGCGTCCCGGATGCGCAGCCGGACCTCCTCGCCGATGACCGGCATGGAGGTGATCGCCCCCTCGGTCACCACCGTGGTGAGCCGTTCGAAGGCGGACAGCAGGGAGTTGGTGAGCCCCGCCTCGTCGCCGAAGGTGGCCAGGGTCTCCTCGTAGGCGTAGTAGGGGCGGTACGGGATCTCCACCGCGCCCCAGTAGGAGGTGAGCTCGTCGCCGACCAGGCCGCTCGGGAAGCGGTCGAACTTGATCCGGGCCAGTGCCCGGCCCGCGTCGGCCTTCTCCTTCTCGCCCTCGTCGATCCGCATCGGGACCGGGTAGATCTTGATGCCGCGGTCGTTGAACCGCTCGTCGATCTGCCGGGCGACGGAGGCGGCGCCGTCGATGGACTGGTCGGAGAGGGTGAAGCAGTCGACCAGGACGTCCGGGAGGTGCACCGTGCAGATGTCCGCGATGTCGGACAGGCCGGTGCGGCTGTCGATCAGGACGTAGTCGTAGTTGTGCTTCATGTCCGCGCGCAGGGCGTCGAAGAAGAGGCCGCCGCCGAGCCGGTCGTAGAAGTTGTCCCAGTCGAAGGTGGAGACGGTCGCGGAGTACTCGCGGTTCTGCCGGCCCGCGGAGACGAAGTCGAGGGTGCCGCCGTCGGGGAACTCCCAGCCCAGCGTCTCCGGGGCCAGCGAGACCGCGTGCGGCTGGATGCGCGCGTAGTCCTTGTGCCAGTCGTCGGCGCGCGCCACCGGGCTGGTCGCCGCCCAGGCGTACTCGCTGATCAGGTCGATGACCCCGGTGGTGGCCCCGAGCGTGGAGGGGTCCAGGAAGGGGTGGAAGAAGCGGTGCAGCCCCGGGGCCTCCAGGTCCCAGTCCACGGCGAGGACCCGCCTGCCGTTGGCGGCGAGGATCCACGCGGTGTTGGCCAGCGCCATGGTGCGGCCGGTGCCGCCCTTGTACGAGTAGAAGGTGACGATCCGTCCGTCACGGCTTTCGCTGTCACGACTCAATGTCATCCGCGTCCCCCCGGTCGATGTCGTTGCCGTCGTTGCCGTCGTTGCTTGCGGTGTGCGCGCGCTGGGCGTCGGGCGGGAAGGGGACGGCGGGCGCCGGTGTGAACGGCTCGTTCATCCCCATGGGACCGATCAGACGCGGTCGTTCGGTGTGGGTGCTGCCGGCCGGCAGGTAGACCTGGGCGTGCCGGAGGAACTGCTGGGCGGCGGCCTCGACCACCTGCGGCAGGATCTGTCCCAGGGTCTCCATGTTGGCCACGCCGTTGGCCGCCGCCCGGCAGGCGGCCCGCCCCTGGCCCATCTTGACGGGCAGGGTCTCCTCCAGCCGCCGGGTCAGCTCGGCCTCCTTGGCCCGGCTCTGGTGGTCGTAGCGGTTCCACGGGACCACCACGTTGATCCACGGACGGGACTCCTGGTCGAAGGCGGCCAGGCGCTGGCGGCGCTGCTCGTCCTCCACCACCCAGCGGTCGACGATCAGGATCTCGGGCCGGGTCGGCGGCTGCTTGCTGTCGAAGTGGCCGGCCTCGTCGTCGAAGGTGGCCATGGTCGTGCGGTAGTTCAGGGACCGGACCAGGTCCTCGGCCACGTACGCGATGGGTTTCTGCGAGACGGGGTGGTACGGGTTCCACTCCAGCGCGCTGTCCCCGTAGTACTCGGGGCTGCGGCCCTCCGGCAGGTCGTGCCGGGAGGAGGCCGCCACGGTCACCTGGAGGGTGCGGCCGGCGTTCCCGGGGGTGCCGAAGGCGCTCGGTATGCCGCGGTAGTCCACCGGCCGGGTGGACTCCAGGCGGACGGTCTCGGCGACCGAGACGATGCGCTTGGCGAGCTCGTACACGGCCCGCTCGTACTGCTCGGCGTACCCGCGGAGCTTGATCAGCCCGTAGAGCCCGTCGGTGACGTACCGCTCCCCGAAGGTGTTGTGGTTGAACTGCAACCGCTCCGCCGGACCGGGTAGTTGGGCGGGCGGAACCGGTACCCATAACGCGGGCACGATGGCGTCGGCCGACTCGTTGGTGATGGCGCTCTTCTGGATGAGCCGCTGCGTGAAGGCGAACCACTCCTTCCCGCACATCTCGCTGGCGAAATACCGCGGCGAGAACAGGGGGACGAACACCCGGCAGGTGGCGAGCGCCGCCCCCAGCCGCTCGGACCAGCCCTCACCGCTGCGTATCTCCCGGTCCATGAAGCCGGCGTCGGCCCCCGCGGGCAGATCCGTCAGCGCCATGACGTGGCTGCAGAGATCGCGGAAGAGCCGCTCGACCCACATGTCGGGGTCGGGCCCCCCGGCCCCGAATCTCGGTGTATGCGCATAACTGAGAAAAAAGTACGGCTGCACTGATGCGGGCACACGCCCCCCGTCCCGAAGATGCGAGCGAAGAAACATCATTCCGGAGCTGCTTCGCCTCATCCCCTCATCGTTCAGTCAATCAGCGTCTGTTTTCGGTCATCCACTCAAAGGCGTGATCGACTGCCTCCGGGATCGAGAAGAGCATGGCCGGAGCCCCTCCCACCAGCCCCCTGCGCACCCGCGAATCCGGGAACGCCCCGCCGATCTCGGTGAAATCGCTGTCGTCCAGCGCGACGTCCTCGTACGCGGTCCACTCCTCACCCTGCCGACCTCCCGGAAGCTTCACCTTCACCACACACCGGTACATGCGCAAGGGGCGCTTCGGAATTCGATACTCCGCGAGATGGAACGCGGTGCAGACGGAAAACCCCACATTGATCATGAGTACCTGTCCTCCCTCCCGGCACAGCATTCCCAGGGGGGTCTCCTCGCCCAGGTGGCAGTCCACTCGGTGGCCGGAGCAGACGCGCTCCGCGTCCGCGCCGAGAGCGGCGAAGGAGGTCTGCGGGTGCGCGCTGCGCGCCGCGCCGGGTGCGGTCCGCACCGCCTCCGCGAGCACGCCCATCCCCTGGCTGGGGGTGTGCAGCGCGTCGAAGGCCGGCATCCGCTCCCGGAAGGCCCGCACCTGAGGCTCCGACAGGCCCGCGATCCGCTCCAGATGGGCGCTGGAGGTGGTCGAGTTCTCCGGGGTGAACGCCGGGACCACCAGCGTGCCGCTCGGACCGAGGACCTGCGTGAGGGCATCGCGCAGCACCTCGGCGCGCAGCCCCGTGCCGCGCAGGGAGGCGTGCGCGAGCAGCCGGGCCCCGGGGCGCACCCCGAGCCGCCGCAGCCCCTCCGCGAGCGCCGGGGCGGACGGCGTCACGCGTCGGCCCCCTTCAGCTCCCAGCGCAGCTCCGCCACCAGGCGCTTGCCGGTGACGGTCAGCTCGGCCGCCCCCGAGAGCCGGTCCAGGGCCTGGTGGATGTGGTCCGAGCCGCCCGGCGCGGCGGTCTCCGTGGCCCGCCGGTACGCCTCCACCGCCACCCGCTCGTGCACGTCCGCCAGCAGCCGGGAGACCGGGACCGGCCGCTCCCGCCACGGCGAGCGGTGCTGCCACAGCCCGTCCAGCGCGTACAGGTCGGCCACCTCGGTCAGGGCCCGCAGCCGGGCCCGGCGGCGCCCGGTCAGCAGCGCGAGCGCCGTCTCCCCGACCCCCGCCGCGTACGGCAACCCGAGCGCCCCCGGGCCGTGCCGGCCCGCCTCGCCCCAGCCGCCGGCCCGCGGGCCGCCCGCCAGCGGCGTCAGCGTCGTC
>NZ_JBHXSC010000100.1:0-19200 GCF_042716505.1 Streptomyces sp. NPDC058674 | reverse complement strand
CTGCAGGGGGGACCCTGTGGGAGAGTAGGACGCCGCCGAACAATTATTGTGGGAGAGCCCCGCACCTTATGGTGCGGGGCTTTTCTGCGTTCCGGACCGGAAAGCGGGAGGACCGCCCCGTACGGACCCGGCAGGGCTCCTCACGGGGCGGGTCGGGTCAGAGGCGGCCGGCTGCCTTGAGGGCGAGGTAGGCGTCCGCGAGGGACGGGGCCAGGGTGTCCGGGGCGGAGTCGACCACGTGGACGCCGTGGCGGGTCAGCTGGTCCGCCGTGCGGCGGCGCTGGGCCTGGGACTGGGTGCCGGCCGCGGCTTCGTAGACCGCGTCCACGCCGCCCCGCGCTCTTGTCATGTCCGCGACGTGCGGGTCGGCCACGGAGGCCAGGAGGACCGTGTGGCGTTGGGTGAGGCGGGGGAGGACCGGCAGCAGGCCCTCCTCGACCGGAGCCGCGTCCAGGCTCGTCAGCAGGACCACCAGGGAGCGGCGCGGGGCACTGCGCAGGATCGTGGAGACCAGACTGCGGGAGTCCGTCTCGACCAGCTCAGGTTCGAGGGGGGCCATCGCGTTGACGAAGGAGGGCAGGGTGTCCGCGGCGGCGCGGCCCTGGACCTGGGCGCGGATGCGGCGGTCGTGGGCCAGGAGGTCCACGCGGTCGCCCGCCCGGGTGGCCAGCGCGGCCAGCAGCAGGGCCGCGTCCATGGCGGAGTCCAGGCGCGGGGCGTCCCCGACGCGGCCCGCCGAGGTGCGGCCCGTGTCCAGGACGATCAGGATGTGGCGGTCCCGCTCGGGTCGCCAGGTGCGGACGGCGACCTTGTTCTGCCGGGCCGTGGCCCGCCAGTCGATGGAGCGGGTGTCGTCCCCGGGGACGTAGTCGCGCAGGCTGTCGAACTCGGTGCCCTCGCCGCGCGTCAGGACGCTCGTACGCCCGTCCAGTTCGCGCAGGCGCGCGAGGCGGGACGGGAGGTGCTTGCGGCTGGTGAACGGGGGCAGGACCCGTACCGTCCAGGGGACCACGTGGGAGCCCTGGCGGGAGAGCAGGCCCAGGGGGCCGTACGAGCGGATCGTGACGCGGTCGGCACGGCGGTCGCCGCGCCGGGTCGGCAGGAGGCGGGTGGTCAGTCGGCGGCGTTCGCCGGCCGGGACCACCACGGTGTGCCGGGATGCGGCCTGTTCCGAGCCCGGCAGCCAGCTGCTCGGCGGCCAGGCGTCCCGGATGCGGGCCCGGAGCTTGCGCGGGCCGGGATTGGTGAGGACGAGGTGGACCTCGGCCGGCTCGCCGAGGCGGACCGAGGTGTCGCCGGAGCGGGTCAGGCCGAGGGCGCGGACCGGCGCCGCCAGGGCGCAGTCCACGGCGCAGGCCAGGGCGAGCGGCCCGTTCACGGCGAGGATTCCCGCCCAGCTCGGTTCGAGGATGCCGACGGGGATGCTGCCGAGGGCCGCCAGCAGGGCGGCGCGTCCGGTGAGCGCCATCAGCGGGGGACGGGGACGTGGGAGAGGATCGCCGTGATGACGGCGTCCGCCGTGACCCCCTCCATCTCCGCTTCGGGGCGCAGCTGGACGCGGTGGCGCAGGGTGGGGAGGGCGAGGGCCTTCACGTCGTCGGGGGTGACGTAGTCGCGGCCGGTGAGCCATGCCCAGGCGCGGGCGGTGGCCAGCAGCGCGGTCGCGCCGCGGGGGGAGACGCCGAGGGTCAGGGACGGCGACTCCCGGGTGGCGCGGCAGACGTCGACGACGTACGCGGCGATCTCGGGGGTGACGGTGACGAGCGCCACGGCCTCGCGGGCGGCGTCCAGCTCCCGGGGGCCGGCGACGCGGCGGACGCCCGCGGCGGCGAGGTCGCGGGGGTTGAAGCCCGCGGCGTGGCGGGTCAGTACGCCGATCTCGTCCTCGCGGGACGGCAGGGGCACCGTGAGCTTGAGCAGGAAGCGGTCCAGTTGGGCTTCCGGGAGGGGGTAGGTGCCCTCGTACTCGACCGGGTTCATCGTGGCGGCGACGAGGAAGGGCTCCGGGAGGGCGCGCGGGGTGCCGTCGACGGTGACCTGCCGCTCCTCCATCGCCTCCAGGAGCGAGGACTGGGTCTTGGGGGGCGTCCGGTTGATCTCGTCCGCGAGGAGGAGGTTGGTGAAGACGGGGCCGTTCTGGAAGGAGAACTCGGCGGTGCGGGCGTCGTAGACCAGTGAGCCGGTGACATCGCTCGGCATCAGGTCCGGGGTGAACTGGACGCGCTTGGTGTCGAGTTCGAGGGAGGCGGCGAGGGCGCGCACGAGGAGGGTCTTCGCGACGCCGGGGACGCCTTCGAGGAGGACGTGGCCGCGGCACAGGAGTGCGACGACGAGGCCGGTGACGGCGGAGTCCTGACCGACCACGGCCTTGCCGATCTCGGTGCGGAGCGCTTCGAGGGAAGCGCGGGCGCTGTCCGCGGTCACAGCCGCGGACTCGGTGGCCGGGTACGTCATGACGTGCGGACCTCTCTTTCGAGGGCGTCGAGGTGGTCGGCGAGCGCGACGAGTGCCGCGTCGTCGGTGGGGGCGGTGCCGAAGAGGAGGGCGTTCACGTCCCGGGCGGCGGTCCCGGCGGTCCCGGCTGTTCCGGCGGTCCCGGGGGTCCCGCCGGGCGGGGTGGCCGCGTCGGTCGCACGGGCTCCGGTGCCGAGGCGGGCGGAGACGGCGGGGACGAGCGGGAGGGGGTCGTGGGCCTGGCTGTGCGGGATGCCGACGAGGGCGGCGAGGCGCTCGCGGGTGGCGGCGCGCAGCACGGTGGCGGCGCGGTCGCGTGCGTCGGCCTTGCGGTAGAGGCGGGCGCGGCCCTCGGCGGCCTCGGAGGCGCGGATCACGACGGGCAGCCGCTCGGTGACGAGGGGGCCGAGGCGGCGGGCACGCCAGAGGGCGGCGAGGACGCCCGCGATGAGGAGCTGGAGGAGGGCCCAAGACCAGCCGGCCGGGACGAGCTCGAAGAAGCTCTGCTCCTCGCCGTCGGGGGCGGTGTCCGGGTCGGAGTCGGCGAGGGACGGCATGTACCAGACGAGCTCCGGCCGGGAGCCGAGGAGTTGGAGGGCGAGGGAGGCGTTGCCCTCCTCGGCGAGGTCGGAGTTGAGGAGGGGTGTGTCGGTGCCGAGGAGGACGGTTTCGCCGCCGGTGGCGCCCTTGGTGCCGGCGGGGAGGACGAGGAGGGTGGGGTGGCCGCCGCTGGGGTAGCAGCCGGTGGCCCCGGAGGGTGCGGTGTAGCGCAGGCCGGTGCCGGTGGTGGCGCGGCCGGCGGAGACGGCGGCCGGCAGGGCGCAGTCCGGGGCGAGGACGTCGGCCCCGCCGCCGTCCTCGTCGCGGACGCCGGGGGCGAGGAGCGGGAGGCTCGCGCCGGAGGGGCCGAGGAGGACGGTGCGGCCGCCGGACAGGTCCATGGCGGAGCGGATGGCGCTGCGCTGGGTGGCGCCGAGCACGTCGGGGTCGGTGACCAGGAGCGTGGTGCGGGGGCCGGCCGCCGCCGCGGCTTCGCGGGCGGTGGTGACCACGCGGGTGGCCACGCCGCGCTCGGCGAGGAGCTCGGCGATGGCGCGGCTGCCGTCGCGGTCGGCGGAGCGGGGGTCGAGGTGGCCGTGGCGGGTGCCGGAGTTGAGGGCGGCGAGGACCACGCCGCCGGTGAGGAGCACGCCGAGCACGATGAGGACACGGCGTACGCGGTGGCGGACGGCGGCGGTGCGGCGGGCCGGGGGCGTGCCGCCGCCGTGCGCGTCTGGTGCCGGTGCCGGTGCCGGGGCCGGGGCCGGGCCGGCCGTGGCCCAGGGGCGGACGGCCCCAGCACCGCCCGCGGCGGCCGGCCCGGGCGCGTCCGCCGGTCCGCCCGACGGCGTGTCCGTCGCGGCGGGGGCGTCGGCGGGGCGGCGGGGTTCGGGGGCGGGCGTCGAGCGGGGTGCGTCGGGCGTTCCCCCGGGGTGGGGCGGGGCCGGGGTCGCGCCGGGGGTTTCGGCGGGGGTCGTGCCCGGGGTCCCGTTCGGGGTTTCGGCGGGGGGTTCGTGGGGGTCCCGCGGGAGGGGGCCGGTCATGCGCTGGGTCCCGTCAGGAGCGGCCTGGCGCGGTCCAGGGCGAGGTCGAGGGTGCGCAGCCGGGCGTACGCGTCGGCGTCGGCGGTGCGGCCGCCGTAGGTCACGTCGTCGAAGGTGCGGGCCGCGGCGCGCAGTTCCCCGGCGTGGTCGGGGAGGGAGGCCGCCGCCTCGGCCGCGGCCTCGTCGGCGGTGCGGCCGGGGCGGGGGTCGAGGAGGGTGCGCTCCTCCAGGGAGCGGACGACGGCGCGCATCCGTTCCTGGACGGCTTCGGTCCAACGGCCCGCCGCGGCGTGGGCCTCGGCGGCCGTGCGGTGGTCGGCCGCGCTGCGGATGCCGTCGTGGAAGAGGGTGCCCGCTCCCGTGGCGGTCCGGCGGGGGGTGCCGAGGCGCCACCACAGGGCGGCGAGGGCCAGGACCACCAGGACGAGGATCACGACCAGGCCGATCGCGCCGCCCGGGGCCGCCCCGGAGGCCGAGGCGAGCCAGTCGCCGAGCCACGCGAGCACCTTGGCGAGGGCCCGGTCCAGCAGGTTCGGGTCGTCCTGGTGGTACAGCGGCTTGGACAGCTCGCGCCCGGCCGCCTCCCGGGCGGCGTCGCGCGGTGTCGTCACCGGCGGTGTGTCCGCGGTCGGCAGCAGGGCCGCGGCCGTGGTGATGAGACCCCCCGTGCTCATCATCGGTGCATCAGCCTCCGGTCGCGCCGGTGCCGTTGTTGTTGCCGTCGCCGTAGTCCTGGACTCCGGCCGCGCGGGCGAGCTCCAGGTCGAGGCCCTCGCGCCGGATGCGCTGGTCCACGTAGAGCAGGACCGTGACGCCGGCCGAGATCGGCATGGTGATGGTCTGGGCGATGATCCCGCCGATGCCGGCCAGGATCAGCGTGCCCCAGGCGGTGCCGGCGCTGCCGTCCATCAGGCCGTCCACGCCGCCGCCGAAGGCGAAGATCCCGATGGCCGTCAGGGGCCCGATGATGATCCAGCCGATGACGGTGGTGATGAGTCCGGTGAGGAGGGTGATCCCGAGGATGCGCCACCAGGAGCCCTTGACGAGCTTCCAGGAGCGTCCGAAGGCCTTGCGGACGGTGGTCCTCTCCAGCATCAGCGCGGGCGAGGCCAGGCTGAAGGAGATGCCCAGCCAGAGCGTGAGCGCGAAGAGGAACGGGATCAGGAGCAGGACGAGGAGGGCCGCGGTGGTGCCCTCGGCGAGCAGGGCCGCCCCCAGCAGTACGGCGGCGACGGCGACGAATCCGAGGGCCAGCAGCAGGGTGAGCCCGATCAGGCGCGGCAGCTGCGGCCGGGCGTCGCGCCAGGCGGCGGAGACCGAGGAGCCGCGGCCCAGGACGGCCCGGCTGTAGATCATCGTGAGCATGGCGGTGGCCACGATCGTCCCGAGGATCTGGATGACGGTGGTCACGGCGGTGAGCGACAGGCTGCTGCCGAGGTCGTCGATCGTCTGCGAGAGGTCCGGAGCGCGCTCCGGATCGGTGGTGACGACCAGGTCCGCCATCAGGAACTTCTGCACGAGCAGGCTGACGATCTGGATGACGGTGGCGACGACGAGGGTCACCGGCAGCACCGAGCGCCAGTGGGTGCGCATCGTGGAGACCGCGCCGTCGAGGATCTCGCCGAGGCCCAGCGGGCGCAGCGGGATCACGCCGGGCTTGGCGGCCGGGGGCCTGCCCCACTGGCCGGGGCCACCCGGATGGCCGTACGCGCCCGCCTGGGGTGCGCCGTACTGCTGACCGTACGATCCCCAGCCCGGGCCGGGCGCAGGCGCCTGGGGCGGCGTCTGCGGGGCGGAGGTGCCGTCTGCGGGGCTGGACCACTGGCCGGGCGGCGGCTGCTGGGCGGACCATTTCGAGTCATCGGAGGCCGGTCGGCCTTCGGGCGCCCCCTGCCGCTCACCGTCGGACGGGGAGGGTCCGGGCGTAGCCCAGCCCGGAGAGTCGTTCATCGTCGCTCCTTCACGTGCACCTGCTGGGGCGGGGGGCGCTGGTCGCTGCCATCGTGCCACGTGGGGCCAACGAACGGGCCGGCCGTCCCCCCGGATCTCCGGCAGCCCGTACCTTCAATTGTCACCCGGATCCGGGGCAGACTGGTCGAGCTGATCTCCACGCAGGTCCGAGGGGCGATTTCCAGCCCTTTTGGCTGTGGGACAGCTCACCGCCTGGTAACGATTAGCTAATGGGATGATGTCAACCATGAAGGGACGCGTCCTTGTCGTCGACGACGACACCGCGCTGGCCGAGATGCTCGGCATTGTGCTGCGTGGAGAAGGTTTTGAGCCGTCGTTCGTAGCGGACGGTGACAAGGCACTTGCTGCCTTCCGGGAGGCGAAGCCGGACCTGGTGCTGCTCGACCTCATGCTGCCCGGACGGGACGGCATAGAGGTGTGCAGGCTGATCCGGGCCGAGTCGGGCGTGCCGATCGTCATGCTCACCGCCAAGAGCGACACGGTGGACGTGGTCGTGGGCCTGGAGTCGGGGGCCGACGACTACATCGTCAAGCCGTTCAAACCGAAGGAGCTGGTAGCCCGCATCAGGGCCCGTCTGCGCCGGTCGGAGGAGCCCGCGCCCGAGCAGTTGGCCATCGGTGACCTGGTCATCGACGTGGCCGGGCACTCGGTCAAGCGGGACGGCGCCTCCATCGCCCTGACCCCCCTCGAATTCGACCTGCTGGTCGCACTCGCGCGCAAGCCCTGGCAGGTGTTCACCCGCGAGGTGCTGCTGGAGCAGGTCTGGGGCTACCGGCACGCCGCGGACACCCGCCTGGTCAACGTGCACGTGCAGCGGCTGCGCTCCAAGGTCGAGAAGGACCCGGAGCGCCCCGAGATCGTCGTGACGGTGCGCGGTGTCGGCTACAAGGCCGGACCGAGCTGACGTGAACTCCGGCAAGACCCGGAGCGGCTCCCGCTGGGGGGCCCTGCGGGGAGGCCGGCTGCTCCAGGACGGAGCGCCGGCCGGCCCCCTGCTGCGGCTGTGCGTGCGCCTCGTACGCCGGCCGGTGCTCCCGGCTGTCCGGATGTGGCGGCGCAACATCCAGCTGCGGGTGGTCGCCGCCACCCTGCTGATGTCGCTGGCCGTGGTCCTCGCCCTCGGCTTCGTCGTGATCGCGCAGGTCAGCGAGGGCCTGCTCGACGCCAAGGAGGAGGCCGCGCAGAGCCAGGCCGCGGGCGGGTTCGCGGTCGCACAGGAGAAGGCCAACGCCCCCGCGACCGTGGACGGGCCCGACGCCGCCGACAACAAGGTGGGGCGCGACGCCAGTACCTGGATGAACTCCCTGGTCAAGCAGCTGGCCAGTGGCGGACAGACCGCCTTCGAGGTGGTCGCGCTCGGCGCCGGCACCGGGGAGCAGACGCAGAAGGACGCCCCGGGCGTCCGCGGAGCCCGCGCCTCCGGCAACGTCGATCCGACCGCGAGCGTCCCGCTGGCGCTGCGCCGGGCCGTCAACCACAACACCGGCACCTTCAAGACCTTCTCCGAGATCCGCTACACCGCCGGGGCCGGGGACAAGGCGCCCGAGGCCGCGCTCGTCGTCGGGAAGCGGCTCACCGACGTCAAGGGCGACCCGTACGACCTGTACTACCTCTTCCCCCTCAGCCAGGAGGAGGAGTCCCTCAACCTGGTCAAGAGCACCATCGCCACCGCGGGCCTGTTCGTCGTCGTGCTGCTGAGCGCGATCGCCTGGCTCGTCGTGCGCCAGATCGTGACCCCCGTGCGGATGGCCGCCGGGATCGCCGAGCGGCTCTCGGCCGGGCGGCTGCAGGAGCGGATGAAGGTCACCGGCGAGGACGACATCGCCCGTCTGGGCGAAGCCTTCAACAAGATGGCCCAGAACCTCCAGAACAAGATCCAGCAGCTGGAGGACCTGTCCCGGATGCAGCGCCGCTTCGTCTCGGACGTCTCGCACGAGCTGCGGACGCCGCTGACGACGGTGCGGATGGCCGCCGACGTCATCCACGACGCGCGGGTCGACTTCGACCCGGTCACGGCCCGCTCCGCCGAACTGCTCGCCGGCCAGCTCGACCGCTTCGAGTCGCTCCTCGCCGACCTGCTGGAGATCAGCCGGTTCGACGCGGGCGCCGCGGCGCTGGACGCGGAGCCCATCGACCTGCGGGACGTCGTACACCGCGTCATCGACGGGGCCGAGCCGCTCGCCGAGCACAAGGGCAGCCGGATCAGGGTCCTGGGCGACACCCAGCCCGTCATCGCCGAGGCGGACCCCCGGCGGGTGGAGCGGGTCCTGCGCAACCTCGTCGTCAACGCCGTGGAGCACGGCGAGGGCCGCGACGTGGTGGTCCGGCTCGCCTCCGCGGGCGGCGCCGTCGCCATCGCGGTACGGGACTACGGGGTCGGGCTCAAGCCCGGCGAGGCCACCCGCGTCTTCAACCGCTTCTGGCGGGCCGACCCGGCGCGGGCGCGCACGACGGGCGGTACGGGCCTGGGCCTGTCCATCGCCGTCGAGGACGCCCGGCTGCACGGCGGATGGCTCCAGGCCTGGGGCGAGCCGGGCGGCGGCTCGCAGTTCCGCCTGACCCTGCCGCGCACCGCCGACGAGCCGCTGCGCGGCTCGCCGATCCCGCTGGAGCCGGAGGACTCCCGGGCCAACCGTGCCAGGGCCGCCGCCGATGCGGCGGGCGTCGAGGCGGACCGGCGGCAGCAGGCGGAGGGGGCCGACCGGTCGCCGATACCGCCGCGCTCGCCGGTCGCCGGCGCGCTGCCCGTGCCCGCCGATCCGACGGCCCTGCCGGGGAACGGGGCCCGGGTCGTGGCCCGCCCCACCGACCAGGCAGCACAGGAGGACCGAACCGATGGAAGCTGAGCCCGATCCGGCGCGCCCGCGCGCGGGGAGCGCGCCGGTGCGCGGCCGACGGCGGCGCACCGTCCGGGCGTACGCCCTGGGCGCGGTCGGGCTGCTGCTGGCCGGCTGCGCCTCCATGCCCGACCACGGCGAGATCCGGCCGGTACGGGGCTCGCAGGGCGTCGACTCCCAGGTCCGGGTGTTCGGCGTACCGCCCGCTGACCGGGCCAGCGCGCGCGACATCGTCGACGGCTTCCTGGAGGCGCTGACCGGCGACGACCCGCAGCTGGAGACCGCCCGCAAGTACCTCACCGAGGACGCGGCGAAGAGCTGGAAGCCGGGCTCGGCGGTCACCGTGCTCTCGGCGGGCCTCGTCAGGAACCCGGTCCAGGGGGAGCGCGAGCCCGACGCGGCCCGCTGGAAGGTGACCGGCAAGAAGCTGGCCACGGTGGACGAGCGCAGTGCGTACCAGCCGGAGACCGGCGGCGGGCCGTACGAGGAGTTCCTCCAGCTCGTCCAGGTGGACAACCAGTGGCGGATCGCGACCCCGCCGCGCAGCCTGGTGCTCAGCGAATCCGACTTCCAGCGCATCTACATGCCCGTCAACAAGTACTACTTCGCGGGCGGGACCCTGGTCGCCGACCCGGTCTACGTCCGCCAGCGCAGCGACCCGGACTCGCGGATGGACCCGACCACGCAGACCGTGCAGTCGCTGCTCGCCGGACCGTCCAAGTGGCTCGGCCCGGTCGTGGAGTCCAGCTTCCCCACCAACACGGAGCTGCGCGAGGGCACCAAGTCCCTTTCGTACGACGGCCAGAACTCGCTGCGGGTGCCGCTCAACGCGAAGGCCGACAACGTCGCGCAGCCGCAGTGCCAGAAGATGGCCACGCAGCTCTTCTACACCGTCAAGGACCTGACGGCCTCCCGGCTGGAGCGCGTGGAGCTGCTGCGCTCCGACGGCAAGACCCCGCTGTGCGCGGTGAGCGAGGTGGCGGCGGCCGCGATCGCCAGCCGGCCCACCAGCCCCGCCCACCAGTACTACGTGGACGCCGAGAGCCGCTTCGTCCGGATGAAGCTCGACGTGACCAGCGAGGAGCAGCAGTCCCGGGAGCCGGTGCCGGGGCCGCTGGCGGGCAACCCCGCTTTCAAGGTCGGCGATGCGGCGGTCTCCTACGACGAGCGGCGGGCGGCCGTGGTCTCGGAGGACGGGCACGGGCTGTACGTCGTGCCGATGGCCGGGGCCGGGGCGATGCCGCCGCCGCTGCTCGTCGGCAAGGGCGCCAAGCCGAACGTGCTGACGGCGCCCAGCTGGGACGCGGCCGGCGACCTGTGGGTCGCGGACCAGGACCCGGGCAACCCCGGGCTGTGGCGGGTGCCCGGCGGGGTCGGGGCGCCTCAGAAGGTGGAGGTGTCCGGGCTGGACGGCGGGCGGATCACCTCGCTGAAGGCCTCCCCCGACGGGGTGCGGATCGCGCTGCTCGTGCAGCGGGCGGGCGGCCGCAAGAACCTCTACGTCGGCCGGGTCGAACGCCCCGAGGGCACGGGTGACGCCTCCGCGGTGTCGGTGCGCGAGCTGCGCCCGGCGGCCCCGCAGATGGCGGACGTGACGGCGATGAGCTGGGCGCCGCGGGGGCGGCTGCTGGTGGTGGGCCGTGAGAGCGGCGGCGTCGACCAGGCCCGCTACATGCTGGCGGACGGCTCGATGGTCGCGGCGAGCCTGCCGGGGGCGACGGAGCTGGTGGCGGTCGCGGTCTCGGTGTCGGAGGACGAGGAGAAGTCGAAGCCGGTGCTGGCGTACTCGAAGGAGGACGGCATCGTGTGGCTGCCGCCGGGTGCGCAGTGGCGCACGGCGGCAGCGGGCGGCCGGGCCCCGGTGTACCCGGGCTGACCTGTGCTTTCGCCGGTCGTCCACAGGGGTGGTGGCGGGCTGCCCGCTCCGGCATCGTGGGTGCATGCGGGGCTGCGTGCAGGGGTGCGTGCGGGGGTGGTGGCGGGAGGTCGCCGGGCTGGTCCTGCCGGTGGACTGCGCCGGCTGCGGGGCCGCGCGGGTGTTGTTGTGCGCGCAGTGCAGGCAGGGGTTGGGCGGGGCCCTGGCGGGGCCCGTGCGGCCCTCCCCCCGGCCCGCGGGGCTGCCGCCGGTCCATGCCGCCGCCGTGTACGGGGGAGGCGTACGGGAGGTTCTGCTGGCCCACAAGGAGCGCGGGGCGCTGCCGCTGGCCGGCGCGCTCGGCGGCGCCTTGGCGGCGGCGGTCCGGTCGGGGCAGGAGGCGGGGACGGGGGCGGGGGCCGGGCGGGGGGAGCTGGTCCTGGTTCCGGTGCCGTCGGCGCGGCGGCAGGTCCGGGCGCGCGGGCACGATCCGGCGCGGCGGATCGCCCTGGCCGCCGCGGGGCGGCTGCGGCGGGCCGGTGTCCCCGCGCGGGTGGCTCCGGTACTGCGGCTGCGCCGGGCGGTGGCGGACCAGGCGGGCCTGGGGGCCCGGCAGCGCCGGGAGAACCTCGCCGGGGCACTGGAGGTGCGCCGGGGCGGGGCGCGGCTGACGGCGGGAGCCCGGATCGTGCTCGTGGACGACCTGATCACCACCGGGGCGACGCTGGCGGAGGCGGCGCGGGCGGTGCGCGCCGCGGGGCTGGTCGAGGGGGCCGGGGTGAGGGCGGCGGTGGTCGCCGCGCCCGCCGGGTCCTTCGGCCCGGACCTGGCCGGGAACCCGTACAGACCAAAAATCCCGTGAATAGATTTGGAACTGGGAGGGAAGGCGCATCGTTGCAGGTAGTAAGAGGGAACAGTCACCTGAACGGAGGTACGTTCCGGTAGCGGGTGCCGACAACCGGCAGAGAGAGATATGTTCGGTTGTGAGGAACTGGCGAAGCTCGGGGCCCCGCGCATCGGATCGCACGTTTCGTATTTTCTTCGTGTCAGGAGACTGTCTCTCGACTCCGAAGTCGGTGGGGTGTAGACCTGGCCGATGGGGGAGGAGGAGGTGAAAGTCGCCAAGTCCGAGGCTCCGGTGTTCACCGGAGTCTGGTGCGAAAGGGAGACGCTTCGCCCCATGAGGCGGAGCTATCCGGGAACGGAGTTCTGCGTGGACATCGTCGTCAAGGGCCGCAAGACCGAGGTGCCCGACCGGTTCCGCAAGCACGTGGCCGAGAAGCTGAATCCGGAGCGGATCCAGAAGCTCGACGCCAAGGTGATCAGCTTGGACGTCGAGGTGTCCAAGGAGCACAACCCGCGGCAGGCCGACCGTTCCGACCGCGTGGAGATCACGCTGCACTCACGGGGACCCGTCATTCGGGCGGAGGCAGCGGCCGCGGACCCGTACGCGGCGCTGGACCTCGCTCAGGACAAGCTGGAGGCCCGGCTGCGCAAGCAGCACGACAAGCGTTACACCCGCCGCGGCAGCGGCCGGATCTCGGCGGCCGAGGTCGCCGACGTGGTGCCCGGCGCCGCGACCCTCAACGGGAACGGCGAGGTCGTCTCCGACGAGGAGGCCGACGGGGTGCCGACCACCCGCATCGGATCGCTGGAAGTGCAGGGCGAAGGCCCGCTCATCGTCCGCGAGAAGACCCACTCGGCCTCACCCATGTCACTCGACCAGGCTCTGTACGAAATGGAGCTGGTCGGCCACGACTTCTACCTGTTCGTCGACTCCGAGAGCAAGATGCCCAGCGTCGTCTACCGACGTCATGCGTACGACTACGGCATCATCCACCTGAACCCCGACGGCGCCTCCAGCTCGGACGAGTCCGGGGCCGGCGCCGGCGGCGCGCTCGGCGGCTGACCCCCTCCTCCGTCGCCCCCGCGGTCCGCTTCCGGCGGCTCGCGGGGGCTCTCGCGTGACGGATATGCGCCAGTCGGTCCCCGTGCATCCCCGCGCGCCCTGGCGCGGGCATGGAATCATGGCGGGCAGTCAACCGGCGGCTCCGCCCGTCCGGTTGGCCCGGCAGCTCGGCACATGCAGGGGGAGGAACGATGGCGGACAGCTTCGGGCCGGTTCGGGGTGACGACGGCGCGGACTGCCGCGAACCCATCCGGGTACTCGTGGTCGACGACCACGCCCTCTTCCGGCGCGGGCTGGAGATCGTCCTCGCGCAGGAGGAGGACATCCAGGTCGTCGGCGAGGCCGGGGACGGCGCGGAGGCCGTGGACAAGGCGGCCGACCTGCTGCCGGACATCGTGCTGATGGACGTGCGGATGCCCCGGCGCGGCGGGATCGAGGCGTGCACGTCCATCAAGGAGGTGGCCCCCTCCGCGAAGATCATCATGCTGACGATCAGCGACGAGGAGGCGGACCTCTACGACGCGATCAAGGCGGGGGCGACCGGGTACCTCCTGAAGGAGATCTCCACGGACGAGGTCGCCACCGCGATCCGCGCGGTCGCCGACGGGCAGTCGCAGATCAGCCCGTCGATGGCGTCCAAGCTGCTGACCGAGTTCAAGTCGATGATCCAGCGCACCGACGAGCGGCGGCTGCTGCCGGCGCCGAGGCTGACGGACCGGGAGCTCGAAGTCCTGAAGCTGGTGGCCACCGGCATGAACAACCGGGACATCGCCAAGGAGTTGTTCATCTCCGAGAACACCGTGAAGAACCACGTCCGCAACATCCTGGAGAAGCTGCAGCTGCACTCCAGGATGGAAGCCGTGGTCTACGCGATGCGCGAGAAGATCCTGGAGATCCGCTAGCCCCGGACTCCGGGACCCGTGGCCCGGGCCCCTTCGGCGGCCTGCGCGCGTGCGGCGAGCTCCGCGGTGACGGCCGCCGCCTCCTGCGGGGTCCGGGCGCGCTCGACGCGGACCTCCTCGCAGCCCACCCACCGGGCGGCCTCCCACAGGGCCTCGGCCATGGCGCCGGCCGCCTTCGGGGTCTCCAGCGAGAGCTGGCGGGCGACCAGGGTGCGGCCCTCGCGGCCCGGGTCGACGCGGCCCCGCAGGTGCCCGCCCGCCAGCAGCGGCATCGCGAAGTACCCGTGGATCCGCTTGGGCTTGGGGACGTACGCCTCCAGGCGGTGGGTGAAGCCGAAGATCCGCTCCGTACGCGGCCGGTCCCACACCAGCGAGTCGAAGGGGGACAGCAGCGTCGTGCGGTGGCGGCCCCGGGGGGCGCTCGCGAGCGCGGCCGGGTCCGCCCAGGCGGGCTTCCCCCAGCCCGCCACCTCCACCGGCACCAGCCCGGAGTCCGCGAGCGCCGCGTCGACCTGGTCGCCCCTGAGGCGGTGGTAGTCCGCGATGTCGGCGCGGGTGCCGACTCCCAGCGACCGCCCGGCCAGGGCGACCAGGCGGCGCACGCACTCCCGGTCGTCCAGGTCGTCGTGGAGCAGGGCGTCGGGGACGGCCCGCTCGGGCAGGTCGTAGACGCGCTTCCAGCCGCGCCGCCGCCCGCACACGACCTCGCCGGTGTCGAGCAGCCACTCCACCGCGATCTTGGTTTCGGACCACTCGAACCACTCGCCGCCGTTCTTGGCGCCGCCCAGCTCGGTGGAGGTCAGCGGGCCCTCGGCGGCGAGCCGGTCCAGGACCGCCCGCGTCGACCGCTCCTTGTCCCGCAGGACGTGCCAGCGGTGGCCGCGCGCCCGGCGGGAGCGGCGCCGGAAGGCGAAATGCGGCCATTCCTCGACGGGCAGGATGCAGGCCGCGTGCGACCAGTACTCGAAGGCGTGGCCGTCGGACCAGTACGCCGACTCCACCGCCTCCCGGCCCACCGCGCCGAGGCGGGCGTACGGGACCAGTTCGTGCGAGCGGGCCAGCACCGAGATGGTGTCCAGCTGGACCGCCCCCAGGTGGCGCAGCACCCCGCGGACGCCGCCGCGGCGGTCGGGCGCGCCGAGGAAGCCCTGCGCGCGCAGGGCGATCCGTCGGGCCTCGTCGGCGGAGAGGGACACGGTCGGCGGCGGCAGGCTCGTCATGGTCCGCCAGCGTAGGCCGCGGCACTGACAACGGGTGCGTACGGGCGTTCGCGGGCGCCGGGCTAGAGGGCGGGCGGCGGCAGGTGGGGGAGGGCGGAGGGCAGTCCGAGGTCCGACGGGAGGAGGGCGCCGATCCAGCAGTCGCGCGCGGTGCCGTTGCGCCGGATGCCCGCCCGCAGGGTGCCCTCGAAGCGGAAGCCGGCCTTCTGCGCGACGGCGCGGGAGCCGGCGTTGCCCGCCTCGGCGCGCCACTCCAGGCGGGGGGAGCCGAGCGCGGTGAAGGTCCAGCGGGCCACGGCGTCCACGGCCTCGGGCATGTAGCCCTTCCCGCGGTGCTCGCGGACCGTCCAGAAGCCGATCTCGTGGCCGTCCGGCTCGCGGACGTGCACGCCCACGGCCGCGACGAGCGGTCCGCCCGCCCCCAGGCGCACGGCGAAGCTGTAGCCCGTGTCCTCGCGCCAGCCGTTCGGGACGACCTGGTTCACGAAGCCGTGCGCGTGCGCGCGCTCGTACGGGGAGGGGACCATGGTCCAGCGCTGGATGTCCGGGTCCTGCGCCGCCGCGTACACCTCGTCCTCGTCGGCGGGGACGAAGGGGCGCAGGTCCAGCCTGGCCGTGGTCAGAGTGATGGGGTCCATGGGGGCGATTGTGCGGGTGTTCCGGCTGCGCGGGCGAACTGATTTCGCACAAGGGCGGCACCTTGGGCGTCCCCCGTACGTTCTCATTCCGGGCAGCCGTGCCCTGCGGATACGGCGGACCTCCCGGCGCGACCACGTCCTCGCTTACGATGGCCGTTGCGGTGGGGCCCACCTGCCGTGCCCGTGTACGAACAGTGCCCAGGCCCGACCGGCAAGGAGACAAACCTCGGTGTCCGTCTTCAACAAGCTCATGCGTGCAGGCGAAGGCAAGATCCTGCGCAAACTGCACCGCATCGCGGACCAGGTCAACTCCATCGAAGAGGACTTCGTCAACCTCTCCGACGCCGAGTTGCGGGCGCTCACGGACGAGTACAAGCAGCGCTTCCAGGACGGCGAGAGCCTGGACGACCTGCTGCCGGAGGCCTTCGCGACCACGCGTGAGGCGGCCAAGCGCGTCCTCGGCCAGCGGCACTACGACGTCCAGATCATGGGCGGCGCCGCGCTGCACCTCGGCTACGTGGCCGAGATGAAGACCGGTGAGGGCAAGACCCTCGTCGGCACGCTGCCCGCGTACCTGAACGCCCTGTCCGGCAAGGGCGTCCACCTGATCACGGTGAACGACTACCTGGCCGAGCGCGACTCCGAGCTCATGGGCCGGGTGCACAAGTTCCTCGGCCTCGAGGTCGGCTGCATCCTGGCGAACATGTCGCCCGCGCAGCGCCGTCAGCAGTACAACTGCGACATCACCTACGGCACGAACAACGAGTTCGGCTTCGACTACCTGCGCGACAACATGGCGTGGTCCCAGGACGAGCTCGTCCAGCGCGGCCACAACTTCGCCGTGGTCGACGAGGTCGACTCGATCCTCGTGGACGAGGCCCGCACCCCGCTGATCATCTCCGGTCCCGCCGACCAGGCCACCAAGTGGTACGGCGACTTCGCGAAGCTGGTGACCCGCCTGACGAAGGGCGAGGCCGGCCAGCCGCTGAAGGGCATCGAGGAGACCGGCGACTACGAGGTCGACGAGAAGAAGCGCACCGTCGCCATCCACGAGGCCGGCGTCGCCAAGGTCGAGGACTGGCTCGGCATCGAGAACCTCTACGAGTCGGTGAACACCCCGCTCGTCGGCTACCTGAACAACGCGATCAAGGCCAAGGAGCTCTTCAAGGCGGACAAGGACTACGTCGTCATCGACGGCGAAGTCATGATCGTCGACGAGCACACCGGCCGCATCCTCGCCGGCCGCCGCTACAACGAGGGCATGCACCAGGCGATCGAGGCGAAGGAAGGGGTGGACATCAAGGACGAGAACCAGACCCTCGCCACCATCACCCTGCAGAACTTCTTCCGCCTCTACTCGAAGCTGTCGGGCATGACCGGTACGGCCATGACCGAGGCCGCCGAGTTCCACCAGATCTACAAGCTCGGCGTCGTCCCGATCCCGACCAACCGCGACATGGTCCGCAAGGACCAGCCGGACCTGATCTACCGGACCGAGGTCGCGAAGTTCGCCGCCGTCGTCGACGACATCGCGGAGAAGCACGAGAAGGGCCAGCCGATCCTCGTCGGCACGACGTCGGTCGAGAAGTCCGAGTACCTCTCCCAGCAGCTCTCCAAGCGCGGGATCCCGCACGAGGTGCTCAACGCCAAGCAGCACGACCGGGAGGCGACGATCGTCGCCCAGGCCGGCCGCCGCGGCGCGGTCACGGTCGCCACGAACATGGCCGGCCGCGGCACCGACATCAAGCTCGGCGGCAACCCGGACGACCTCGCCGAGGCCGAGCTGCGCCAGCGCGGCCTCGACCCGGAGGAGCACATCGAGGAGTGGGCGCACGCCCTGCCCGAGGCGCTGACCCGTGCGGAGGCGGCCGTGAAGGCCGAGTTCGAGGAGGTCAAGGAGCTCGGCGGGCTGTACGTGCTGGGCACCGAGCGGCACGAGTCGCGCCGCATCGACAACCAGCTGCGCGGCCGCTCCGGCCGTCAGGGCGACCCGGGCGAGTCCCGTTTCTACCTGTCGCTGGGCGACGACCTGATGCGCCTGTTCAAGGCGCAGATGGTCGAGCGGGTCATGGCGATGGCCAACGTCCCCGACGACGTGCCGATCGAGAACAAGATGGTGACGCGCGCGATCGCGTCGGCCCAGTCGCAGGTCGAGACCCAGAACTTCGAGACGCGCAAGAACGTCCTGAAGTACGACGAGGTCCTCAACAGCCAGCGCGAGGTCATCTACCGCGAGCGCCGCCGCGTCCTGGAGGGCGAGGACCTGCAGGAGCAGGTGCGCTTCATGATGGACGACACGATCGACGCGTACATCGCGGCCGAGACGGTCGAGGGCTTCGCCGAGGAGTGGGACCTGGACCGGCTGTGGGGCGCCTTCAAGCAGCTCTACCCGATCAAGGTGACGGTGGAGGAGCTGGAGGAGGCCGCGGGCGACCGTGCGGGCATCACCGCCGAGTTCATCGCGGAGTCCGTCAAGGACGACATCCACGAGCAGTACGAGGCCCGCGAGAAGACGCTCGGCTCCGAGGTCATGCGCGAGCTGGAGCGCCGCGTGGTGCTGTCGGTGCTGGACCGCAAGTGGCGCGAGCACCTGTACGAGATGGACTACCTCCAGGAGGGCATCGGCCTGCGCGCGATGGCCCAGAAGGACCCGCTGGTCGAGTACCAGCGGGAGGGCTTCGACATGTACAACGCCATGCAGGACGGCATCAAGGAGGAGTCCGTCGGCTACCTGTTCAACCTGGAGGTCCAGGTCGAGCAGCAGGTCGAGGAACTGCCGGTGCAGAGTGCGGCGCCGTCCCTGACGAAGGACTCGGCCGTGGCCACCGCCACGCGTCCGGAGATCCGGGCGAAGGGGCTGGACGCTCCGCAGCGGCCGGACCGGCTGCACTTCTCGGCGCCGACCGTGGACGGCGAAGGCGGTGTGATCGAGGGCGACTTCGAGAACGAGGGCGCCTCCGGCGAGGGCGACGGGCTGACGCGGGCGGAGCGGCGCAAGGCGCAGAAGGCCTCCGGCGGCCGTCGCCGCAAGAAGTAGCCCCGCTGGGGTTGACCGTCGGCCGGGGCCGGACACCGCGTGTGGTGTCCGGCCCCGGCGCGTCGCGCGGCCGCGGCGGGGCCCGTGCCGGCGGGGTGGGCGGCGGGGGTCACGGGCGGGGGCCCCGGATCTCCACGGCCGCGCAGCGCCAGCGGAGGTCCGGACCCTGCTCGAGGCGGAAGGCCATCGCCGTCACGCGCTCGCCCGTGGCGATGCGGGCGAAGGCCTCGATGACTCCCGGCCCCGGGGTGAAGCGCCCGCACTGGCGGACGACCGGCCGCAGCCGGTCGCGCAGGGGGGTGTCGGGGGCCAGGCCGACCAGCTGCTGGTAGGCCGGGCCGACGGTGTGCCCGAGCAGCGAGTGGACCGGCCGCCGGCCGCTGACCACCGCCAGCAGGCGCTCGGCGAACCAGTGGTGGGGGCCGAGCCGCAGCGCCCGGGGCGGTCCCGCCGGACGGCGCCCGTCGCGGCGGCCGGCGGGCCGGGTGCGGCCCGCGCCGCCGGACGGCCGCCGCCGGCTGCCCTCGCCGCCGATCGTCGTGCCGCGCATCGTGGTGTCCATCGCGATCTGCCCCCGAAACAGCCGGGCCCGGAGCGGTACCGGGCGGTAACTTGATGGGGATCTTCTACGGTCGCCGAACACGCTCCGCAACCGCTCCCGGCGCCCCGGCCGCGGCCGCCCCGGTTCACCTATCCGAGTGCCCCGGGGCCCGGGGCGGGGCGGGGGCCCGCGGACCCGCCCCGGGCGCGCCGGGGCGGGCGGGGCCGGTGGCCGGGTGTCCCGGCTACCCCAC
>NZ_JBHXSC010000099.1:0-19692 GCF_042716505.1 Streptomyces sp. NPDC058674 | reverse complement strand
AGCTGACCCCGGCGCCGCTCGGCGCCCTCGGCGCCACGGGGGCGGGGCCGGCGGGCGAGGGCGCCGCCGAGGCGGCGGCCCTGGGTCTGGACCGGGAGAGCGTCGTGGTCGTCGTCGGCGGCGCCCGCGGGATCACCGCCCGTTGCGTGGGCGCTCTCGCGACCGCCTCCCGGTGCCGGCTCGAACTCCTCGGACGCACCCCGGCGCCGGACGGGCCCGAGGACCCGGAGACCGCCGGCGCTCCGGACCGGGCGGCCCTGCGGGCCGTGCTCGCGGGCACCGGCCGCTACGGCTCCCCCGCCGAGGTCGACCGCGCCGCCGACCTGGTCCTCGCGCGGCGCGAGGTGACCGCGACGCTGGACGCACTGCGCGCCGCGGGCAGCCGGGCGCGCTACCGCAGCGTGGACTGCCGGGAGGCGCCCTCCGTGCTCCAGGCGGTCAAGGAGATCCACGCCGAGCACGGCCGCATCGACGGGGTGGTGCACGCCGCCGGGATCATCGAGGACCGGCTGATGGAGGAGAAGTCGGTCGCGTCGTTTGAGCAGGTCTACGGCACCAAGACCGAGAGCGCGACAGCACTGCTCGGCGCGCTGGACCAGCTTCCCCGACCGCCGTCCTTCACCGTGCTGTTCGGCAGCATCGCCGCCGTACTCGGCAACCGCGGCCAGGCGGACTACGCGGCGGCCAACGACGCGCTGGACACGCTCGGCGCCGCCTGGGCCGCGCGGACCGGCCAGCGCGCGCTGACCGTCCACTGGGGTCCGTGGGCGCCGTCCGAGGGCCACACCGGCATGGTCGGCCCCGAGCTTGCCCGGCACTACGCGCAGCGGGGGGTCACGCTCATCGACCCCGAGGAGGGCGCCCTGGCGCTGCTGCGGGAACTCGCCTGGGGCGAGGAGGCGGTCAGCTCGGTCGTCCACACCGCCTCGGAGTGGTGAGATGGCCTTTCCCGCCCACGGGGGCGCCCTCCCCGCCCAGGGGGGCGCCGCCCACGTCCCCGTCGCCATCACCGGCATGGCGGTACTGCTGCCCGGCGCGCCCGACCTGGCGACGTACTGGCACAACCTCACCGCCGGGGTCGACGTGATCGGCGACGTGCCGCCGGGACGTTGGGACAGCGACTACTACCACCCGGGCAGCGCCTCGGAACCCGCCGTGGCCGACCGGGTCTACTGCCGCCGCGGCGGCTTCGTCGACGCCGTCGCGGAAGTCGACGTCACCCGGTTCGGCATCATGCCGCAGTCGGTGCCCGGCACCGAACCGGACCAGCTGATCGCACTGCACGTCGCCGCGAGCGCCCTCGCGGACGCCGGCGGCACGGAGCGGCTGCCCGACCGCGACCGGGTCGGGATCGTGCTCGGCCGAGGCGGCTACCTCACACCGGGGCTGGTCCGGCTCGACCAGCGCGTCCGTACGGCGCGGCAGCTCGTACGCACGCTCGGCGACCTCGTACCCGGCCTGGACGCCGGGCAACTGGAGCGCGTACGGGCGGCGTTCACCGACCGCCTCGGACCGGGCCGGCCGGAGGACGCCATCGGTCTGGTGCCGAACCTCGCCGCGTCCCGGGTCGCCAACCGCCTCGATCTGCGCGGCCCGGCCTACACCGTCGACGCCGCGTGCGCCTCGTCGCTGCTCGCCGTGGACCAGGCGGTGGCCGCACTCGCCTCCGGGCGCTGCGACGTGATGCTGGCCGGGGGCGTGCACCACTGCCACGACATCACGTTGTGGAGCGTCTTCTCGCAGTTGCGCGCGCTCTCCCCCAGCGAGCGCATCCGGCCCTTCCACCGGGGCGCCGACGGCATCCTGATCGGCGAGGGCACCGGTGTGGTGGTCCTCAAGCGCCTCGCCGACGCCGAGCGCGACGGCGACCGCGTGTACGCCGTCATCCGGGGGACCGGCGTCAGCAGCGACGGCCGTGCCTCGGGCCTGGTCAATCCCGACCCCGCCGGGCAGACCAGGGCGGTCCGAGCGGCCTGGCGGGCTGCCGGCCTCGACCCTGCCGAGCCGGACTCCCTCGGGCTGCTGGAAGCCCACGGCACCGCGACCCCCGCCGGCGACGCCGCCGAACTGGCCACGCTCAGGGAGGTGTTCGGGCCACCGGGGCCGACCGGGGCCGATTGCGCCGACCGGCCGGTGATCGGCTCGGTGAAGTCCATGATCGGGCACGCCATGCCCGCCGCCGGCATCGCGGGACTGGTCAAGGCCGCCCTCGCCGTCCACCACGCCACGCTGCTGCCGACCCTGCACTGCGAGGACCCGCACCCGGCGCTCGCCGCCACCCGCTTCCGCCCGCTGACCGAGGCGGCCCCCTGGGTCAGCGGCTCCGGGACGCCGCGCCGGGCCGCCGTGAACGCGTTCGGCTTCGGCGGCATCAACGCGCACGTCGTCCTGGAACAGGCGCCCCCCGCCACCGGCGGCCCCTCCCCCGCGGCGCCCCCCACCGTCCCGGCCGCCCGCCGGGCCGCGGTCGGCGAGGGCGAACGGGTGCTGCTCCTGAGCGCGGCGACGCCCGAGGCGCTCGGCGCCCTGCTGGACGCCCCCGACCCGCGGACGGCACCCGGCGCCCCCGCCGCCGGACCCGTACGGCTGGGCATCGTCGACCCCACGCCCAAGCGCCTCGCGCTGGCCCGCCGCGTCGTCGCCAAGGGTGAGGCCTGGCACGGGCGGGGCGACCTCTGGTTCACCCCCCGTCCGCTGCTCGGCGGCGGGCGGCCGGGCCGGATCGCGTTCCTCTTCCCCGGCCTGGAAGGGGAGTTCTCGCCCCGGGTCGACGACGTCGCCGACCACTTCGGGCTGCCCCGGCCACCGCTGGGGGCGCCGCACGCCGACGGCACGGTACGGGAGCCCGGCGGCGGCCTCGGTCGGCACGGGCTCGGCGTCGTGGCCGTCGGACGCCTGCTCGACACGGCCCTGCGCCGCATCGGCGTCGTCCCCGACGCCGTCGCCGGGCACAGCGTCGGCGAATGGACCGCCATGGCCGTCGGCGGGCTGTACGAGGAGACGGCCGTCGACGCCTTCATGGCCGGGCTCGACCCCGAGGCGGTACGGGCCGCCGACCTCGCGTATGCCGCCGTGGGCGCCCACGCGGACCGGGTCACCCGTCTCCTGGCCGACGGCGGACACCCGTCCGTCGTCCTCTCCCACGACAACGCCCCGAGCCAGTCGATGGTGTGCGGGCCGCCGCCGGACGTGGAGGCGTTCGCGGCCGCGCTGCGCGCGGAGGGGGTCCTCGTACGCGTCCTGCCGTTCCGGTCCGGCTTCCACACCCCCATGTTCGAAGCGTGCCTGGGGCCCTTCAAAGCAGCCGCCGACGGGATGCGGCTGCGGACCCCGCACGTCCCCGTCTGGTCCGGGACCACGGCGGCGCCCTTCCCCGCGGACGAGGCCGCCGTCCGCGCCCTGTTCGTCCGCCACCTCCTCGAACCGGTGCGCTTCCGCGCCCTTACCGAGGCCCTGTACGGCGCCGGCTTCCGCGCCTTCGTGCAGGTCGGTCCGGGGCAGCTCGGCTCCCTCGTCGGTGACACCCTGGCCGGGCACGACCACATGGTCGTCGCCGCCAACTCCCCGCACCGCAGCGGCTTGGCGCAGCTCCGGCGGGTGGCCGCCGCGTTGTGGACGGCCGGGGCGGAGACCGGCCCGCACCTGCTGGACGCGCCCGGCTCCGGCTCCGTCGCCCTCCCGCCGCCCGCGCCCGGGCCGGTCCCCTCCACGGACGCGGGCCGGGGGCGCGTGCGCCTCGACCTGGGGAGCGCCCTGGTGGACCTGCCGCCGGACCCGGCACTCGTGACCGCGCTGACCGGCGATCCGGCCGCCGCCCTCGCCCCGGCCGCGTCCGCGTCACCGGTGGCGGCCGAACTGACGGCCCTGCTGCGCGAGACCGCGCAGACGGCCGCGACCCTGATCGCGGCGGCGGGCGCCCCCCGGCCGACCGGCACGGCACGCCGTGCGGTGCCGCCGGGCGCGCAGGGGTCGCAGGTGGCGCCGGTGCCGCCCGGGTCGCCCGGGTCGCCGATGCCGCCGGTGCCGCCCGGGTCGCCGATACCGCTCGGGTCGCAGGTGCCGCAGGTAGCGCAGATACCGCTCGGGTCGCCGGTGCCGCAGGGGTCGCACCGGCCGCCTGCCCCCGGGTCCGCGGGGCTGACATCCGCGCGAACCGTGCGAACCGGGCCGCCCGCGCCACCCGCACCGCTCGCCGCGGGCCCCGCGGGCTCCGGCGGGGTCGTCCACCACGAGAGCGTACGGGTCGGCGTGGACCGGATGCCGTACCTGCTCGACCACTGCTTCTTCCCGCAGCGCGCCGGCTGGCCCGATGTCGCCGACCGGTGGCCCGTGGTGCCCGCCACCACCATCGTGGCGCACCTGATGGCGGCCGCCGAGCGCTCCGCTCCCGGCAGCGTGGCCGTGGCCGTGCACGACGCGTGCTTCGACCGGTGGCTCACGGCCGCCGACCCCGTGGACGTGCCCGTCACCGTGACGCGGCGGGGGCCGGACCGCGTGGCGGTGTCGTTCGGCGCCGACGCCCGCGCGGTGGTGGAGCTGGCGGACCGCCACCCCAGGCCGCCCGCCGCTCCGGAGCCTCCCGACCCCGGCTCGGAGCGCGTCCCCGCGCACACCGCGGAGCAGGTCTACCGCGAGCGGTGGATGTTCCACGGCCCGTCGTACCGGGGCATGGCCCGGCTGTCCGCGATCGGCGACCGGCACGTCCGCGCCACGCTGACCACCCCGCCCGCGCCGGGGGCCCTGCTGGACAACGTGGGCCAGGTACTCGGCTACTGGATCATGGCGACGCACCAGGACCGCACTGTGGTCTTCCCGGTGCGGATGCGGCACATGCGCTTCCACGGCCCGCACCCGGCCCCGGGCACGCCGGTGGAGTGCGTGATCCGGATCGTGTCCCTGACGGACACGGTGCTGGAGGCGGACGCGGTGCTCACCGTCTCCGGCCGGGTGTGGGCGCAGCTCACCGGCTGGCAGGACCGACGCTTCGACAACGACCCCCACACCCGGCCCGTCGAGCGGTTCCCGGACCGCAACACCCTCTCCGCCGCCCGTCCCGGCGGCTGGTCGCTGGTGTACGAACGCTGGCCCGACCTCGCCTCGCGGGAGCTGATCATGCGCAACGCGCTGGGCGGACCGGAGCGCACGACGTACGCCGAGCGGCCGCCCCGGGGCCGCCGGCAGTGGCTGCTCGGCCGGATCGCGGCCAAGGACGCCGTGCGCCGCCTGCTCTGGGAGGACGGCGAGGGCCCCGTCTACCCCGCCGAGCTCCTCGTCGGCAACGACGCGTCGGGCCGGCCGTACGTCACCGGGCGCCACGGCCGGGAGCTCCCGCCGCTGGAGGTGTCGATCGCCCACCGCGCCGAGGCGGGCGTCGCCCTCGCGCGGTACCGGTCCCCGGACGCGGGCGGGGCTCCCGGCACAGGACCGGGCGGCCCGGGCATCGGCATCGACATCGAGGAGGTCGCCGAGCCGGCCGAGGCGACCGCCGCCACCGCGCTCTCGTCGGCCGAGCGGGAACTGCTGGCTGCCCGGCAGGCAGCCGGCGAGGACCCGCCGGGGCTGTGGTTCACGCGCTTCTGGGCCGCGAAGGAGGCCGTCGCGAAGGCCGAGGGCACCGGTTTCGGCGGCCGGCCGCGCGACTTCGAGGTGACCTGCGCGGGGGCGGACCGGCTGACCGTGGCCGTACGCCCGTACGGCACGTCCGATACGGGCCGTGCCTCCGGCGGGACGGCCCTGCCCGCCCGTACGTACCGGGTGACGTGCGAGCAGGTCGCCAATCCGCCCGGACTGCCGCCGCGCGCGTACGTCGTGGCCTGGACCACCGGCCCGGACCCTGATCAGCCGGGGGCGGGCGCCATCCGTGACGAAAGGGACCAGACGTGACCACCACCCGGCCCACCGGCTCCGCACCGACCGGCTCCGCGTCCGCAGGCTCCGTGCCCGCAGGCTCCGTGCCCTCCGGTTCCGTACCCTCCGACGAGGCAGCGGTCCTCGCCGAACTGACGGCCATGATCGAACGGGTCCTGGGCGAGTACGGACTCGACGACACCGAGATCGGGATGGAGACCCGGTTCGGCCGCGACCTCGAACTGGAGAGCATCGACCTGGTGACGCTCGCCGGTCTGCTGGAGGAGCGCTACGGCCGCCTGGTCAACTTCGCCGAGTTCGTGGCCTCCATGGAGCTGGAGGAGATCATCGAGCTCAGCGTGGGCCGGCTCGTCGAGCACGTCTGCCTGTGCCTGAAGGCCGCAGGACGGGACTGAGCCATGGCGATCGTCGACACCGGCGACGTCCGGCTGCACGTCCAGCGCCTGGCGGCCCGCCCGACCGCCGCCGGAGCGGCTCCGCTCGGCACCGTCGTACTGCTCCACGGCCTGCTCACCGACAGCCTCGCCAGCTACTACTTCACCGTCGCCCCGGCCTTCGCGGCGGCCGGCCTCGACGTGGTCATGTACGACCACCGGGGCCACGGCCGCAGCGGACGGCCGCAACGTGGCTACACGCTCGGGGCGTTCGTCGACGACCTGGACGCGCTCCTGGACCGGCTCGGCGTCCGCACCCCCGTGCACCTGGTGGGGAACTCCTACGGCGGGACGGTCGCGTTCGGCCACGCACTGCGCCGGCCGGAGCGGGTGGCCGGCATGGTGGTGATCGAGTCGGAACCGGCGACCGCGGCCTGGGCGGCCAAGCTCGCCGGGCTGCTGGAGCGGGTCCGCCACGAGATGAGCGTCAACGAGGACGCCGCCCTCGACTGGATCGCCGCCCACCACGGCGGCCACACCGCCCGGTTGGCGAAGTCCGCCGGGCGGCTCGTCCGCGACACCACCCTCGCCCGGGACATCCCGGCGAGCGCGGTGCTGGGCGACGACGACATCCGTGCGATCCGCTGCCCGGTCCTCGCCCTCTACGGCGCCGACTCCGACCTGGCCGCGCAGGCGCCCGGCATGCGGGCGCTCCTGCCCCACTGCGTGACCGAGCTGCTGCCCGGCCACCGGCACTCGGTCCTGGTGGAGGCGCCCGGCCGGGTGCGCGATCTCGTCCTGGACTGGATCGGCCGGCACTCCCGGCCGTCCGTGGCGGCCCGGGCGGGTGTCCGGTGAGCCGCTTCCTCTTCGTGGTGCCGCCCCTGGTCGGACACATCAACCCGGCCGTGGGGGTCGCGGCCGCGCTCGCCGCCCGGGGCCACCGGGTGGCGTGGGCGGGCGAGCCCGGTCTCGTACGCCGCCTCGCGGGGCGGGACGCTACCGTCCACCCGTGCCCGCCGCCCGGGGCGGGTCTCGGCGCGGGGACGGCGCGGGACGCGGTTCGGCCCGCGGAGATGCGCGGGCCGGAGGCGCTGCGGTTCCTGTGGGAGCGCTTCCTCGTCCCGCTCGCCGAGGCGATGGCCCCCGGCGTCCGGCAGGCGGTCGACGCGTTCCGCCCGGACGTGGTCGTCGCCGACCAGCAGGCGCTGGCCGGCGCCCTCGTCGCCGAGGACCTGCGGTTGAAGTGGGCCACCTCTGCGACGACCTCGGCCGAGTTCACGGACGCCCTGGCGTCCATGCCCCGGGTCGCCGCGTGGAACGAGGCCCTGCTGCGCGACCTGCGCGCCCGGATCGGCGATCCGGCGGGGAGCGGCGACCCCCGCTTCTCCCCCCACCTCGTCCTCGCCTTCAGCACGCCGGAGCTGGCGGGTCCAGCCGTACGGGGCGGCGACCGGGTGCGCTGGGTCGGGCCTTCCCTGACGGCCCGCCCCGCCGGCGCCTTCCCCTGGGAGCGGCTGGATCCGGGACGCGCGCTGGTCCTGGTCACCCTGGGCACGGCCAACACCGACGTGGGGGCGCGCTTCCTGGACCGGGCGGCGCGGGCACTGCGGGACCGGGCCGCCCGGGTGCAGGCCGTCGTCGTCGACCCGGAGGGCACGCTCGGCGGCGCCGACGCCGGAGCGGTTACCGGTTCCGGTCGCGGCGCCGGGGACCGGGATGTCATCGCCTTGCCCGCCGTCCCCCAGCTGGAGCTGCTCGCCCGCGCCGACGCCGTCGTCTGCCACGGGGGCCACAACACCGTGTGCGAGGCGCTCTGGCACGGCGTCCCCCTGGTGGTCGCGCCCATCCGCGACGACCAGCCGGTGGTCGCCGCGCAGGTCGCGGGCGCCGGGGCGGCCGTACGGATCCGCTTCGGACGGGCCGGCGCCGACACGATCGGCGCGGCCGTCGACACCGTCCTGGACGACCCCGGCCCCCGGGCCGCCGCCCGTACGATCGCGCGGGCCTTCCGCAGCGCCGGCGGCGCCCCCGCAGCCGCCCGCCACCTGGAACGACTGGCCGACGACCGCAAGGAGGAGGCATGAGTTCCGCATCCCGCACGGCCCGGACGCTCCGGGTGGCCGCGCTGCGCGCCGCCTACCGGGAGGAGCTGGCCGAGGGCACGGCCGTCTTCTTCGGCCCGCGCGCCCGCGCGTGCCCCTGGTGCGGCTCCGGCCGGATCGGCGGGCACCTGCGCACCACGGACCTCTTCCAGCACAAGCCGGGCGTCTTCGCCCTCGACCGCTGCCACGACTGCGGGCACCTCTTCCAGAACCCCCGGCTGAACGAGCGCGGGCTCGCCTTCTACTACCGCGACTTCTACGACGGCCTCGGCGAGGAGCGGCTCGGCGGCGTGTTCGGCGGACGCACCGCGTCCTACCGCTCCCGGGCGGAGTCGGTACGGCCGCACCTGGCGGGAGCCGCCGAGTGGCTGGACGTCGGTACCGGGCACGGCCACTTCTGCGAGAGCGCCCGTGCCGTGCTCCCGGCGGTGGCCTTCGACGGGTTGGACCGCTCCGACGGCGCGGAGCTCGCCGAGCGGGCCGGCCGGGTGCGCCGGGGCCGCCGGGGGACGTTCCCCGAGCTGGCCGAACGGCTGCCCGGCTCGTACGACGTGGTGAGCATGTTCCACTACCTGGAGCACTGCACCGACCCGCAGGGCGAACTGGAAGCCGCCCGCACCGTGCTGCGGCCGGGCGGGCTGCTGGTGATCGACGTACCGGATCCCGAGAGCCGCTTCGCACGCTTGCTGGGCCGGTGGTGGCTGCCCTGGCTCCAGCCGCAGCACCTGCACCTCGCGCCGGCGGCCAACCTGCGCCGACGGCTGGCCGAGAGCGGCTTCACGGTCCTGGCCGAGGAACACGCGCAGGCGCACGACGCGGTCGACCTCGTGGCCGCGGCGTGGGTCGCGCTGGACGCGGTCGCCCCGCGGGAGGACCTGCCGTGGCTGTCCGCGCCGCCCGGGGCCTGGCGCCGGGCACTGCGCACCGCGGTGCTGCTCGCGGGGGTACCGCTGCTGCTGGCGGCGACCGCGCTGGACCGGCTGGTCGCGGGTCCCCTGGCGGGCCGGCTCCGGCTCACGAACGCGTACCGCCTGATCGCCAGGCGGGGGTAACGAGTACGTCACGTTTGCCGCAGTCCGCGGAGCCGCCGGGAGGGACTGACGATCATGTGACCATGACAGGTACGTGGCGGGACCGTGCGCCCTCCGCCTTACGGCTGGGTGGGTCAAGTGTCGCTTCCGCCGGGCTGGTTGCCCTCGCGCTCTTCCGGGTCGCGGACGCGCCGATCACGTCGCGCTCCGCCGGCGCGGCAGTCGCCGTGGCTGCCCTGCTCCCCTTTCTCCTGCTCGTGGGCCGGCACGCGGAGAGGGTGAGGAGGGCCGGACCCGACGACTACTGGCTGGGTCTTCGGGCCAAGTTCACCGACGAGAAGCAGCGGATGGACCGGCTCTCCGCGATGGATCCGCTCTCCGTCGACGCCTACCTGGCGCAGCTGGACCGGGAATCGGGACCGGACCAGGAGGATCCGGACGAACGCACACGGCGCCTGGACAGGGCCCGGAGGGAGAAGGCGCGGCAGGACGCGGCGCAGCGCCACCGGGAGCTCAGTCTGGACCTCAACCTGAGGCAGGCGGTGAGCATCGTGCGGGAGGCGGAAGGACTCCAGCGGGAAGCGCTGGCCCGGATGCGGTTCGGTGCGGACGCGCGGCAGGTCCTGCTCCTCCTGGGGCTCTCGCTCATTCTCTTCGTGCTCTCCTACCACGCCACGGCTCACGTCTTCGAGCAGATCAGCGTCGGGCGGCTCACCCCGGCCGACGCCGCCCAGGTCGTGACAGCCGTCGGAGGGGCACCCGCCGCGGTCGTGCTCGGGATCTATGGCGTACTCAAGGGAACCGCCCTGGTGATGCACGCCTGGGCGGACGTCGTACGGGCACGGGCCGGCCTCCCCCCTGCCGCATCGGCGGAGGACGGCGGCCAGCCCGGAGGCGGTGCGGGGGCGGGAGCGGGCCCCGGGGCGTGAGCGGGTGCGGGCGTCTTCCACGGGGGCGGCCCGCGGCCACGTCCGCCACGACGGCGCGCCGCCGCGCCGTGTGGTTCCGTACGCTGGCGGCATGCGCATGCGCCCCACACTGACCTGGACGCCCACCGGGGACCCGCTGCCCGGGACCACGGATTCGGAGCCAGTCGCCGATGCGCTGAGGGCCGGCGGTGTGCTGGTGCTCAGCGGAGCGGGCATGTCCACGGAATCGGGCATCCCCGACTACCGGGGCGAGGGCGGGAGCCTGAGCCGGCACACCCCGATGACCTACCAGGAGTTCACCGCCAGTGCTCGGGCGCGGCGCCGGTACTGGGCGCGCAGCCACCTCGGCTGGCGCACGTTCGGCCGGGCCCGGCCCAACGCCGGGCACCGGGCGGTGGCTGCGTTCGGGCGCCGCGGTGTGCTCTCCGGCGTGATCACCCAGAACGTCGACGGCCTGCACCAGGCCGCGGGCAGCGAGGGCGTGGTGGAACTCCACGGGAGCCTGGGCCGGGTCGTGTGCCTCTCGTGCGGAGCCGCCGGCTCGCGCCGGGAGCTGGCCCGGCGGCTGGAGGAGGCCAATGCGGGCTTCCAGCCGGTGGCCGCGGGACTGAACCCGGACGGTGACGCGGACCTCACCGAGGGACAGGTGGGGGACTTCCGCGTGGTGCCCTGCTCGGACTGCGGCGGCGTCCTCAAACCGGACGTGGTGTTCTTCGGCGAAGCCGTTCCGCCCCGGCGGGTCGAGGAGTGCCGCGCCCTGGTCGGGGCGGCGACCTCGCTGCTGGTGCTGGGCTCCTCCCTGACGGTGATGTCCGGACTCCGCTTCGTCCGCCAGGCGGCCGGGGAGGGGAAGCCCGTGGTGATCGTCAACCGTGACCCCACCCGCGGCGACCGGTACGCCGCCGCCCGGGTCGCGCTCCCCCTGGGGACGACGCTCACCACCCTGGCCGACCGGCTGGGCATCCCCCTCGAGGGCTGAGGCCTTCTCGTGGGCGGAGCCCGCGGACGTTTGCCGCCGGAGACCGGTGGAAGAGTCCCATCCGACGTACGGTCGACCGACCGGCCGAGCCCCAACGGGCGGCGCCGGCCCCCCTGGACGCCGTGACCCGAACGGGAGCCCGCCGATGCGCCTCTACGCCCAGATCCCGGCACGCCGCAACCGCCAGGTGCTGGGGGACCTGATCGCCGTGGTCCTGGTGGCCGCCGCGGTGTGGTTCGCCCTCGCCGTCCGCGAGGCGATCATGCTGCTGGCCCGGCCGGGGCGGACGGTGGAGACCTCGGGCAACAGCCTGGCCGCCGAACTCGACAAGGCCGGCGACGCCGCCTCGAAGGTGCCGCTCGTCGGCAGCCTCCTGGAGAAGCCGCTCCGGTCCGCGGCCGACGCCGGTACCGGCTTCGCCGACGCGGGCCAGTCGCTCCAGCACACCGTCGGCCAGGTCGCGACCCTGACCACGACGGCTCTGATCGTCATCCCGGTGGCCTTCGTCCTGCTGCTGTGGCTCCCCCCGCGCCTGCGGTGGATCCGGCGCAGCGCCACCACCGGGCGCCTCCTCGACGCGCCCGGCGGCGCCGACCTGCTCGCCCTGCGCGCCCTCACCGGCCCGCTGAGCGATCTGGCCACCGTCCCCGTCCCTCCGGGCGGTCTCGCCGATGCCTGGCGACGCGGGGACCGGCACGTCATCGCCGGCCTCTCCGAGCTCGCGCTCCGCCAGGCCGGCCTGCGGCCCGGACGGGCGGCGGAGCGGGACGACGGCGGGATGACGGCGGGATGACGCAGCGCCCGGTGCCCGGGAGGAACGCGCCGCGACGTCCCCGCCCCCTCCCCGACCCGTTGCCGGCCCCACCCCGCTTGACCTTGCCACGGTGACAAGGTCTTCACTGTGGCCGAGGAGGCAATCTTGATGATCATGCCGGAACAGGACACGGATGCGCTGCGAGCCCTTCGGGAGCTGGAGGACGGTCGCTCGTCGGTGCGGCTGCGGGCCGCGCTGGCGGCCGGCGCCGCCGCCGACCCGCGGTTCGTCGACCCGCTCGTGGAGCGGTGCGCGATCGAACCCGACTTCTACGTGCGCGACATGCTCACCTGGGCGCTCACCCGCCAGCCCGCGTCGGTGACGGTCCCGAAGCTCGTGGGGGAAGTCCGCTCGCAACGTGCGCAGGCACGGAGCCAGGCGCTGCACACACTGTCCAAGATCGGTGATCGACGGGCGTGGCCGGCCATCACCGACACGCTGCTGTCCGACGCCGACGACGAGGTGGCGCGGAGCGCTTGGCGCGCGGCGGTCGTGCTCGTGCCCGAGGGCGAGGAGCCCGCACTGGCCGCGGCGTTGTCGTCGCAGCTCGGGCGCGGCGACCGGGAGACGCAGTTGAGCCTCAGCCGGGCGCTGGTCGAGCTGGGCGAGGCGGCGGCGCCGGTTCTGCGCGCCGCGATGACGAATCCCGACCCAGGGGTGCACGCGCACGCGGTCGCCACGGAGTGGCTGTTGCGCGACCCTGATGCGGGAGCCGGGTTCGCGATCGAGGAGGCGAAGCGCGTCGTGGCCCTGGGCCACACCGTGCGGGAAGGATGACGGTCCGTGTTGATCGGTGAGGTGGCGCGTCGTTCCGGGGTCAGCGCCCGCATGCTCAGGCACTACGACTCGCTCGGCCTGGTGCGGCCGACGGGGCGTAGCGGCGCCGGGTACCGGGAGTACGGCGGCGAGGACATCCGGCGGATCTTCCACATCGAGAGCCTCCGGTCGCTGGGGCTGTCGCTGCGCGACGTGGGGCGGGCGCTGGATGACCCCGGCTTCACCCCCTCGGGGCTCGTCGACGACCTCATCCGCCAGACGCGTGAACGCATCGCGGGCGAGACGGAGCTGCTCACCCGGCTCCTAAGCATCGACGCCGCGGAGCCCGCCGGCTGGGAGGACGTCCTCCAGGTCGTCACGCTCCTCCAGGCGTTGGGTTCGAAGAGCCCTGAGACGCGCCAGCGGGCGGCCCTGTCCTCGGTCGCGGAAGATCCGGTGCCGGTGGAAGCACTGGTCGAGGCGGCGCTGAACGAGACGGACGCGAACGTCGCCGGCGCCCTCCGATGGGCTCTGGAGCGATCGGGCGATGCCGGATTGGCGCGGCTGGCGGAGGGCCTCGCCTCGCGCGCGGCCGAGGTGCGCGAACGCGCCGTCCGGTCCATCGCCGAGATTCCGGGCGGTGGGGCGACCGCGTTGCTGCGGGAGTCCCTGGCGCACCCCGACGCCGCGGTCCGCAGGTGTGCGGCCCTGGCGCTCGGGGCGCGCGGGGCGGCCGACGCGGTCCCGGCGCTCATCGAGATGGTCGTCGAGGGGTGGAACGACGTCGACGCGGCGGATGCGCTGGGGGCGCTGGCGGCTGGGCCGGACCCGGCGCTGGCGGACCGGATCGCCACCGGGCTCGTCGGGAGCCTCGGCCGCGCCGGCCTCGAACCGGCCGCCCGGCGACGGCTGGCACAGGCGCTCGCGGATGTCCCGGGGGTGACGACGTCGCGTGCCCTCGAAGAGCTGTCGCACGACGAGGACCGCGGCGTCGCCCTGACCGCGGCCTACGTCCTCGGGATGCGCGGCGCCGCGTAGCGGATCAGGGGGCTTCCGCGGACGGCGCCGCCCTCCCTCCCCGGCCCGGGGCCGCTCCCCCGGGGATTTTCCGCTTCGGCGGCGGGGGGCGGAGGCCGGACCGTACAGTCGTCGGGCGCCCTGGAGCCGTGCGAGATGACAGGAGTTCAGAAGCCGTGCCGAACCGCTGGGTCGGAGTGACCGTCGACTGCGTCGACGTGGAACGGGTGTCCGCATTCTGGAGCAGGCTCCTGGACCGCCCGCCGGGGCCTTCCCGGCCGGGCTGGGTCTACCTCGGCGGTCCCGGAGACCCGCAGCCCCGCCTGGTCTTCCAGCCCGCGACGGAGCCCAAGCGGGGCAAGGTACGCCTCCACCTCGACGTCGCGGTCGACGACATCGACCGGGGCATGGCCGAGGTCGTCGCCCTGGGAGGCCGGTTCACCGGTGAGCGGCACGACCACGACGGGGGTGTGGTCGTCGTGATGACCGATCCGGAGGAGCACGAGTTCTGCCTGGTCCAGTACGACGGACAGCCGTCCGGCGCCGGGCCGGAAGGACGGTAGGGATCGCGGCTGCGTGTTGGACGCCGGCGCTCTGCGTGTTCCCGCGACGGTGGGCTGTCCGGTGCGCGACCATACGGACGCGCCGACCCACGCTCCACCACCGGCGTCGTTCGTGAGGACGGATCCCCGTCGGCCGCCGGCGCCGAAGCGACCGCCGCGGGCGCCGTCGGGTGCCGGTCCGTGGTGGCACCGCACGCTGTGAGCGCGGGCCCCGGCGTCACGGTCGAGCAGCCAGCAACAGCGACACAGGAAGAAGGTCAGACGTGTCCGGCAGCGACAGCGAGAACCCGGTAATCCCCGCCCCGACCCCCACAGCCACCCGCCCCAGGTCGAATCGGGACTGGTGGCCCAATCAGCTGGACCTGCAGGTTCTCCACCAGCACTCCCCGCTGGCGGACCCGATGGGCGAGAGCTACAGCTACGCGGAGGAGTTCGCGACCCTGGACGTCGACGCGCTCAAGCGCGACGTCTTCGAGGTGATGACGGACTCGCAGGACTGGTGGCCCGCCGACTACGGCCACTACGGACCGCTGTTCATCCGGATGAGCTGGCACTCCGCCGGGACGTACCGCATCGCCGACGGCCGGGGCGGCGGCGGGGCGGGCGCTCAGCGCTTCGCTCCCCTGAACAGCTGGCCGGACAACGCGAGTCTCGACAAGGCGCGCCGTCTGCTCTGGCCGGTCAAGCAGAAGTACGGCCGGAAGATCTCATGGGCCGACCTCCTGGTGTTCGCCGGCAACTGCGCCATGGAGTCCATGGGCTTCAAGACGTTCGGGTTCGCCTTCGGGCGGCAGGACATCTGGGAGCCCGAGGAGATCTTCTGGGGACCCGAGGACGCGTGGCTCGGGGACGAGCGCTACAGCGGCGACAGGGAGCTCACCGGTCCCTTCGGAGCCGTGCAGATGGGGCTGATCTACGTCAATCCGGAGGGGCCCAACGGCAACCCGGATCCGCTGGCCGCCGCCAGGGACATTCGCGAGACGTTCGGACGCATGGCGATGAACGACGAGGAGACGGCCGCGCTCATCATCGGCGGCCACACGTTCGGAAAGTGCCACGGTGCGGTCGGCGCCGAATACATCGGCCCTGAGCCCGAGGCGTGTCCCGTCGAGCAGCAGGCCCTGGGCTGGCGGAACACGTACGGCAGCGGCAAGGGCGTCGACGCGCTCACCAGCGGGTTGGAGGGCGCATGGACCTCCGAGCCGACGAAGTGGGACAACGGGTACCTGGACAACCTGTTCGGGTACGAATGGGAGCTGACGACGAGCCCCGCCGGGGCGAAGCAGTGGACCCCCACGGACCCGTCGGCCCGGGGCACCGTGCCGGATGCCCACGATCCGTCGAGGAAGCACGCTCCCATGATGCTGACGACGGACCTCGCGCTGCGCGTCGATCCGGTCTACGGGCCGATCGCGAAGAGCTTCCACGAGAACCCGGACAAGCTCGCGGATGCGTTCGCGAAGGCCTGGTACAAGCTGCTGCACCGCGACATGGGCCCGCTCTCGCGCTACCTCGGCCCGTGGGTCCCCGAGCCGCAGCTGTGGCAGGACCCCGTCCCCGCGGTCGACCACGAGCTGGTCTCGGGCGAGGACGTCGACGCGCTCAAGAGCAGGATCCTCGCGTCCGGGCTTTCCGTCTCGCAGCTGGCCACCACCGCTTGGTCGTCGGCGGCGAGCTTCCGCGGCACCGACAAGCGCGGCGGGGCCAACGGGGCACGGATCCGACTCGCGCCGCAGAAGGACTGGGAGGTCAACAACGCGCCCGAGGTGGCCGAGGCGCTGCGGACCCTGGATCGGATCCGACAGGACTTCGACCGCGAACAGTCCGGCGGAAGGAGGATCTCGCTCGCCGACCTGATCGTCCTGGGCGGGTGTGCGGCCGTCGAGCAAGCCGCGAGGAACGCCGGGCACGACGTGGTGGTCCCGTTCGCACCGGGGCGTACGGACGCCTCGCAGGAGCAGACCGACGTGGAGACCTTCGCCGTGCTCGAACCGAGGGCGGACGGGTTCCGCAACTACCTCAAGGACGGTGAGAAGTTGTCACCGGAGACCCTCCTGCTGGACCGTGCCAACCTGTTGACCCTGACCGCGCCCGAGATGACGGTTCTGGTCGGCGGGATGCGGGCGTTGAACACGAGCTTCGGGCAGGTCCCGCACGGCGTGTTCACCGAGCGCCCGGAGGCGTTGACCAACGACTTCTTCGTCAACCTGCTCGACATGGGCACGGAGTGGAAGGCGTCGGACTCCGCGGAGAACGTGTTCGAGGGCCGGGACCGGACCACCGGCGAGGTCAAGTGGACGGCCACCGCGGTCGACCTCGTCTTCGGTTCCCACGCCCAGCTCCGCGCCGTCTCGGAGGTCTACGCCTCCCGCGACGGGGAGGAGAAGTTCGTGCGTGACTTCGTGGCCGCCTGGGACAAGGTGATGAACCTCGACAGGTTCGACCTCGTCTGAGCCCGGTGCCCCGGTCGGCCGTGCGGCGGCCGACCGGCGGCCGACGGCCCGTCCGCGGTCGCCGGCCCCCGCGGCCCTCGCGGTCGCCGCCCCGGCCCGGCCCGGCCCGGCGTACGGCGTAGGCCCGGTCACTCGTCCGGGCCAACCGCGGGCAGCGCGGAGTCTACCCGTCCGCCGGCGGGGTACACGGCGTCGGGGTGGCGGACCGCGCCGCCCCCTGTGTCGATGCCGAGGAGGCGCTGGTGGACGGGATCGTGCTGCTCAAGGAAGACCACAAGACGGTCGAGAAGCTGTTCAAGCAGTTCGAGAAGGCCGGAGACGAGGACCACGCCGAGAAGCGGAGGATCGCCGACCAGGTGATCGACGAGCTCACCACCCACACCTGGATCGAGGAGAAGATCTTCTACCCGGCGGCGCGCGAGGCCGCCCCCGACACCAAGGACCACGTCCTGGAAAGCGTCGAGGAGCACCACGTCGTGCTGTGGATGCTGTCCGAACTCAAGGACCTCGACCCGAAGGACGAGCGGTTCGACGCCAAGATGAGCGTCCTCATGGAGAACGTCCGCCACCACGTCGAGGAGGAGGAGAAGGAGTGGTTCCCCGAGGTCCGCAAGGCCATGGGCCGCAACCGCCTCACCGAACTCGGCGAGCGGATGGAGCAGGCGAAGAAGAGCGCTCCGGACGAGCCCCTCGCCGTCCCCAGCGCCAGGCAGTAGCCCCGGGACCCGGCGGGGAGGACCACCACGCCGGCCGACGCCGACCGAACTGCTCCGTCGTACGCGGCACATGAGGCTGCATCCGCCGGGGGCCCCGGCGGGGAAGACGGACGGTAGGCGCGACGGGCGGAGGCCGAAGGGTGAGCTGGGACGCTGATGTGACCGTGGTCGGGGCCGGGGCGGCCGGGCTGTCCCTCGCGGTGAGCCTCGCGCAGCCCCTCCCCAGCGGTGGGCCGGCGCCGCGCGTGGTCGTGGTCGAGGCCCCGCCCGGGCCGCTGCGTCCGCCTGCCCGGACCTGGTGCTACTGGGAGGCGGGCGCCGGCCCCTACGACGCGATGCTGTCCGCGAGCTGGGACCGGCTGCGGCTGTACGCTCCGGACGGCGCGGTGGTCGACCGTCCGCTGGCGCCCATGCGGTACAAGATGCTGAGGTCGGACCGGTTCGAGGCGGCCATGGCCGGCCGGCTCGGCGCGTACGGGGTAGACGTGCGCCGGATGACGGTGGAGTCGGCGCACGACACCGACGGCGGTGCGGTGGTCCGGGGCCGCGACGCGTCGGGGGCGCCCTGCGTGGTCCGGTCCGGGCTGGTCTTCGACTCGCGCCCGCCGCGGCGGCTCCCCGCCGCACGGACCACGCTGCTCCAGCACTTCCGGGGGTGGTTCGTGCGGACCGCCCGGCCGGCCTTCGACCCCGGTGCGGCGACCCTGATGGACTTCCGCCTCCCCCAGCCGCACCGCGGGCTCGCCTTCGGCTACGTACTTCCGCTGAGCCGGCACGACGCACTGGTCGAGTACACGGAGTTCTCGCGCGCCGCCCTGAGCGGGGCGGCGTACGACCGGGCCCTGCACCGGTACTGCACGTCGGTCCTGGGCCTCGGCGACTACGCGGTGCGGGAGAGCGAACAAGGGGTGATCCCGATGAGCGACGGCGCCTACCCCCGGCGCCACGGGCGCCGCGTGTACGTCATCGGCGCCGCGGGCGGGGCGACCCGGCCGGCCACGGGCTACACCTTCTCGGCGATCCAGCGCCAGAGCCGCCACCTCGCCGAGGCGGTCCGCGCGGGCCGCTCGCCCGCCCGGACGCCGGCCGTGCACGGGCGCAGAGCGCGGACGATGGACGCGGTGCTGCTGCGCGCGCTGGACACCGGGCGGGTCGACGGCGGGGCCTTCTTCACCCACCTCTTCTCGACCGTCCCGACCGAGCGGGTCCTGCGCTTCCTGGACGGCGCGACGTCGCCCCGGGAGGACTTCGGCATCGGTCTGCGCACGCCCGTCCTGCCCATGCTGCGCTCGCTCCTGGAACTGCCCCTGCTCCGCCGATCCGTCCCGGCCGCGGGGCCGGGACGACGCTGAAAGGCTGTCATGTCACTGCTGCGCGACGACGTCCTGTCCGTTGCCTTCGACCGTGCCGCTCCCCGGTACGACCTGCTCGTCGGGGCCAGTCCCGGCTACCACGGACACCTGCGCCGCTCGGCCCGCCGACTGGGCCTGCCGGACGCGGGCCGCGGCGCCCGCGTCCTGGACCTGGGCTGCGGCACCGGCGCCTCCACGGCGGCGCTGCTGTCCGCCGCGGGTAGGGCCCGCATCACCGGGGTCGACGCCTCCCGCGGCATGCTGGAGCGGGCCGCGGCCAAGAAGTGGCCCGTCGGCGTCGATTTCGTCCGGGCGTCGGCCGACCGGCTCGCCGAGGCGGGCGTCAGCGGGCCCTTCGACGCCGTCTTCGCCGCCTACCTCTTCCGCAACGTGCCCGATCCCGACCGGACGCTGGCCTCGGTGCGCTCCGTGATGGCGCCGGGCGCGCGCATCGCCGTGCACGAGTACGCCCTCAGCGGGAAGCCGGTGCACCGGGCGCTGTGGACGGCGGTGTGCCGGGCGGTGATCATGCCGCTGGGCCGGATGGGCGGGGACGACGGGCTGTACGCGCACCTGTGGCACAGCGTGCTCGGCTTCGACACCGCGGCGGAGTTCGCCGCGCGGATGCGCGCCGCCGGCTTCACGGACCTACGGGTGCTGCCGCTGCCGGGGTGGCAGACGGGGATCACGCACACCTTCGTCGGACGGGTCCCCGCGTGAGCGGCGCCCGCCCGG
>NZ_JBHXSC010000098.1:0-20857 GCF_042716505.1 Streptomyces sp. NPDC058674 | reverse complement strand
GATGAAGGTGACGAGCAGCCCGGCGCCGAGGCTCAGGCCGGTGATCGCCAGGGAGAAGTAGAGGGTGCTCAGTGGCAGCCCGCTCAGCAGGTACCCGAACTCGCGCCAGGTCCGCGCCTCGACCGGGGCTCGCAGCACCACACCGATCCCGCCGCCCTTGCCGTCGCCCATGTTCCCGACCCGCCCTTCCCGCCGTCCCGATGATGCCTCCACCCTGCCGCCCCGGCCGGCCCCGAACCATGCGGCGGGTAGGCGTCTCCACCGGGGGGATAACCCCACCCCACCCATCCCCACCGGCCCGTTTCCCGCCCCGTTACGCCCGGCGGGCCCGGCCCCCGAAGGACTTGCCGGGCCCGGGGGGCCGGGGCCCGCCGGGCGGGGGGCAGGGGGCTCGGCGGATCGGTGGCACGCCGGCCCGGTGGGCTCCGCCCGGCCGGCCCGGCCACGGGCCGGGTCCGACGCGCGGAGGGGCTCCCGAGCCGGGGTCTGCCCGGCCCAGCCCGGCCGCGCCCCGGGACCGCCGGGCGGGGCCTGGTGCGCCGGGGGGCTCCCGTCCGCCCGGACGGGAGCCCCCCGGCCCGCGGCCCGGCGCTCCCCGGCCCGGCGCCGCCCCTCAGGCGTGCGCCCCGGCCTCCGCGCGGTCGCGCCACGGCAGCTCCGCCGTGACCACGGTGCCCTCCCCCTCCGGGGACTCCAGGACGAACACCCCGTCCACCGCCCCCAACCGCTCCGCGAGCCCCGCCATCCCGCTCCCGCCCTCCAGCCGCGCCCCGCCCCGCCCGTCGTCCGACACCCGGATCAGCAGCCGCGCCCCGGCCCGCCACACCTCGACGCCCGCCCCCCGCGCCCCCGCGTGCTTGCTCACGTTCTGCAGCAGCTCCGACACCACGAAGTACGCGATCCCCTCGATCGCCTCCGCCGGCCGCGCCGGCAGGTCCACGTCCACCTTCACCGGCACCAGGCACCGCGAAGCCACCGACGACAGCGCCGCGTCCAGCCCCCGGTCCGTCAGCACGGCCGGGTGGATGCCCCGCGCGAGGTCCCGCAGCTCCCGGAGCGCCAGCTTCACCTCCCCGTGGGCCTCGTCGACCATCGCCGCCGCGCCCTCCGGGTCCTCCAGCAGCTTCTCCTTGGCCAGCCCCAGGCCCATCGCCAGCGCCACCAGCCGCGCCTGCGCCCCGTCGTGCAGGTCCCGCTCGATGCGCCGCAGGTCGGCCGCGGCGGTGTCCACGACCACCCCCCGGTCGGACTCCAGCTCCGCGATCCTCCGCTCCAGCTCGTCCGAGGGCGACAGCAGTCCCCGGACCATCGCCCGGTCCGCGTTCGCCAGCAGCCGCACCACGTACGGCAGCACCGGCCACAGCACGAACAGCCCGGCCAGCGTCACCGTGAAGGTCAGCACCCCCCACGGCAGCCGGACCAGCGCGTACAGCACCGTCCGCCAGGCCACCGGGTCCTTGAGGGTCGTCCACAGCCAGGGGAAGAAGCCCCCGGACCGCCTCGGTCCGGGGACCGGCGTCGGCTCGGCCACCCGTACGCCCAGCAGCGCCCGCGCCCGCGCCCGCTCCAGGCGTCCCAACTGCCGGGACAGGAAGAGCCCGCACGCGAGCATCGGCAGACCGATCGCGGTCAGCGACAGACCGCCCGAGACGCTGACCATGACCGCCGCGTAGACGAAACCGATGATCGCCACCGGCAGGTTGACCAGCAGATGGGCGATCTCCCTCCAGGTCACGGCGCCGAAGGCGGCCCGTACGGGAGGAGGCCGGTCGTCGCCGGCGGTTTCGGTCGTCAGGATGCTCGCGGTCATGCGGCACAGCCTGCCAAGCGACCCCCGCCGATGCCATGGGGCGGCCGGGGTGCTGTGAACGGGGGATAACCCCACCCCGCCGAAGGCAGGCCCTAGACTCCCGTGCGTAACAGATCGTCGACAGTGGCCGAGGAGCGAAGTCGGACGTGCCCGAACCAACGGTATCGACCGTGACCGTGCTCGCGGCGGACTACTTCCGGAGTTATTCGGTCGTCGCCCTCCTCGCGGTCCTCGGTGTGCTCTTCGTGGCCGTGGCGTTCAGTGCGAACCGCCTGCTGCGCCCCGCGGTCCCGACCCCCGAGAAGCTCCTGACGTACGAGTGCGGCGTGGACCCCGTCGGCGAGGGCTGGGCGCACACCCAGGTCCGCTACTACGTATACGCCTTCCTCTACGTCGTCTTCGCCGTCGACTCGATCTTCCTCTTCCCCTGGGCGACGGTGTTCGCCGCCGCCGGCTACGGCGCCGCGACGCTGGTGGAGATGTTCGTCTTCCTCGGCTTCCTGGCCGTGGGCCTGCTCTACGCGTACAAGAAGGGCGTCCTCGAATGGACGTGACACCGGCCGTCACCCCGGCCGCGAGCCGGGCCGAGAGCCCGGAGCCCCAGCTGCTGCCGGAGCCCAAGCGCCTGGGAGTCCTCTCCCGGCTGGCCCCCGAACCGATGAAGGTGGTCCTGAACTGGGGCCGCCGCTACAGCCTGTGGGTCTTCAACTTCGGCCTCGCCTGCTGCGCCATCGAGTTCATCGCCGCGTCCATGGCGCGGCACGACTTCATCCGCCTGGGCGTCATCCCCTTCGCACCCGGGCCCCGCCAGGCGGACCTCATGATCGTCTCGGGCACCGTCACCGACAAGATGGCCCCGGCCGTCAAGCGGCTCTACGAGCAGATGCCGGAGCCGAAGTACGTCATCTCCTTCGGCGCCTGCTCCAACTGCGGCGGGCCCTACTGGGACTCGTACTCGGTGACCAAGGGCGTCGACCAGATCATCCCCGTCGACGTCTACGTGCCCGGCTGCCCGCCCCGCCCCGAGGCCCTCCTCCAGGGCATCCTCAAGCTCCAGGAGAAGATCGCCCGGGAGTCCCTCGCGGAACGCTACGCCGCGGGCCCCTCGGTCGACCGGCTCACGAGCGGCCTGGTCACGCCCCCGCCCACCCCGGGAGCCGGCGCGTGAACCCCTACGACTCGCTCCCCGACGCGGCGCCGGCGGTCTTCGGCGAGGAGGCCGTGGGCGCGTACGCGTACGACGTGCTGACCGTGGACGTCCCCCCCGGCTCCTGGATCGCCTCGCTGGAGACCGCCCGGGACAAGCTGGGCTGCACCTACTTCGACTGGCTGAGCGCGGTGGACGAGCCGGGCACCGGCTTCCGGATCTGCGCGCACGTGGTCTCGCTGGAGGACCGCCGCGTACGCCGCCTGCTGCTGCGCACCACCGTCCCGCACACCGCACCGTCCCTGGCCTCCGCCGTCGCCGTCTACGCGGGGGCGGAGTGGCACGAGCGCGAGACCTTCGAGATGTTCGGGATCGTCTTCACCGACCATCCGCACCTCGTGCCGCTGCTCCTGCCGGAGAACTTCGAGGGACACCCGCTGCGCAAGGACTTCGTCCTCGCCGCGCGCGTCGCCAAGGCCTGGCCCGGCGCGAAGGAGCCGGGCGAGGGCGCCGACCCCGACGGCCCGAAGCGCCGCCAGATGCTCCCGCCGGGCGTACCGGACCCCAACGACTGGGGCCCGATGAAGGGCCAGCTCCCCCCGGCGCCGGCCCGCCCGGCCCGCACCCCGCGCGCGGCGGGCGCCGCCGCCGCTCGCGAGGGCGCCCCGTCCCGCCGCCCCCGCCCGACCCCGGACGCCGCGACGCCCCCGGCACCGGACACCCCGGCGCCGGAGGCCGCGCGCCCGCCGCGCCGTACCCGTTCGGTGTCGGACGGCTCTGCCAGCCAGGCCCCCGCCACGACGCCCCCGGCACCGGACGCCCCGGCGCCGGAGGCCGCGCGCCCGGCAGCGCCCGCGTCCCCGGCCGGTCCGGGTGCGCCCGAAGCCGAGGCCCGCCCCGCCCGGCGCACCCGCTCGGCGGGGGACGGTTCGGCGAGCCAGGCCGCCGCCCCGGCAGCCACACCCCCCGCGCCCAAGCGCGCGGCCCCCCGCAGCTCGGACGCGCCGTGGCACGACCCGAAGCCCGCCTTCGAGGAGCCGCCCGCCGACCGCCCCCGCCCGGCGGGCGAAGGCCCCCCGAGCCGGACCCCGGCCGCGCCGGATGATCCGCATGCCCCGGCCGCGCCGGAACCGGCGGGCGGGCCCCCCGCACCGGCGCCCGAAGCCTCCCCGCCCCATCCCGACGCCGACGCCGACAGCGATCACGACGGTGATCGCGACGGCGACGCCGGCCCCAAGCCCGCGGCCGCGCCCCGGCCCGACCCCACCCCCGACAACGGAGGCGACGCGTGAACGACGTCCTCGACGTCGCCCTGCGGCTGGTCATCGTCTTCGCCGTCTTCCTCGTACTGCCGCTCGTCGTCGGGCAGACCGAGCACAAGGTGATGGCCCACATGCAGGGCCGCCTCGGCCCCATGTACGCCGGCGGCTTCCACGGCTGGGCCCAGCTCGTCGCCGACGGCGTGAAGTTCGCCCAGAAGGAAGACATCGTCCCGGCCAACGCCGACCGACGGATCTTCCAGCTGGCCCCCGCCGTCGCCCTGCTCCCGTACCTCCTCGTCCTCCTCGCCATCCCGATCGGCCCCGGTGAGGGCGCGGTCGGCCAGGCCATCGACGCGGGGGTGTTCTTCGCGCTCGCCGTCATGGGCGTCGGAGTCCTCGGCTCGCTGATGGCCGGCTGGGCCTCCGCCAACAAGTTCTCCCTGCTCGGAGGCCTCCGCACCGCCGCGCAGCTGCTGGCCTACGAGCTCCCCATGCTGCTCGCCGCCGCCTCCGTGGCCATGGCCGCCGGTACCGTCTCGCTCCCCGGCATCGTCGAGGCCTTCGAGTGGTGGTGGCTGCCCTGGCAGATCGTCGGCGCGCTCGTCTTCTTCACCGCCGGCCTCGCCGAACTGCAGCGGCCCCCCTTCGACATGCCCGTCGCCGACTCCGAGATCATCTTCGGCGCGTACACCGAGTACACCGGTCTGCGCTTCGCGCTGTTCCTGCTCGCCGAGTACGCCGGCATCGTCGTCCTCTGCGCCCTCACCACCGTCCTCTTCCTCGGGGGCTGGCACGGCCCCCTCGGAGCCGACGGCCTCGGCTGGGTCTGGACCCTCCTCAAGATCGCGGTCCTGGCCTTCGTCGTGATCTGGCTCCGGGTGAGCTACCCGCGCCTGCGCGAGGACCAGCTCCAGAAGCTCGCCTGGACCGTACTCATCCCCCTCGCGCTCGCCCAGATCGCGCTCACCGGCATCGTGAAGGTGGCGATCAACTGATGCCCATCCCCGGATCCGGCCTCGCCAAGGGCCTGGCGGTCACCCTGCGCACGATGACCAAGCGCGCGCACACCGCCCAGTACCCCGAGGTTCAGCCCGAACTCCCGCCGCGCAGCCGCGGGGTCATCGGCCTGTTCGAGGAGAACTGCACGGTCTGCATGCTCTGCGCCCGCGAATGCCCCGACTGGTGCATCTACATCGACTCCCACAAGGAGACGGTCCCCGCCGCCACCCCCGGTGGCCGCGAGCGCAGCCGCAACGTCCTCGACCGCTTCGCCATCGACTTCTCCCTCTGCATGTACTGCGGCATCTGCATCGAGGTGTGTCCCTTCGACGCACTCTTCTGGTCGCCCGAGTTCGAGTACGCGGAGACCGACATCCACGAGCTGACCCATGAGCGGGACAAGCTCCGCGAGTGGATGTGGACCGTCCCGGCCCCACCCGCCCTGGACCCGGCAGCCGAGGAACCCAAGGAACTGGCCGCCGCCCGCAAGGCGGTGGAGAAGGCCGAAACCGCGGCCGCCGCCGCGGCAGCAGCGGCGGAAGCCGCCGCCCCCACCACCGGGGCCGCCCCCACCACCGGGGCCGCCCCCACCACCGGGGCCGCCCCCACCACCGGGGCCGCGCCCACGGCCCCGCCCGGCCCCACCGCTCCCGGCACGGGTCCCGGCACCGATCCGGAGCCGGGCCGTCCCGACTCCCCGGCGGGAGGCACCGCCTGATGCTCACCGCCCACCTCGCGCTGGCCTCGGCCGCCGGCGCCGCCGGCGCCGCCGACACCCGCGGGCCAGGTTTCCTCTCCCCGACGGGCGTCGAGATCGCGTTCGTCCTCGTCGGCCTCGCCACCCTCGGCGCCGCCCTCGTCACGGTCACCACCAAGCAGCTGGTGCACGCCGCCCTCTGGCTGGTCGTGGCGCTCGGCGGCATCGCCGTCGAGTACCTGCTGCTGACCGCCGAGTTCATCGCCTGGGTCCAGGTCCTGATCTACCTCGGCTCCGTGGTCGTCCTCCTCCTCTTCGGACTGATGCTCACCAAGGCGCCCATCGGCCGCTCCCCGGATGCCGACTCCGGCAACCGGGCCGTCGCCCTCGGCGTCGCGACCGTGGCCGCCGTCGCGCTGGTGTGGGTCGTCGTCGACGCCTTCCGCACCACCTGGATCGACCTCGACGGGTCGGTCCAGGGCTCCACGAAGGTCTCCGGCGAGATCCTCTTCCAGCACTGGGTGCTGCCCTTCGAGGCGCTCTCCGTCCTCCTCCTCGCAGCCCTGATCGGCGCCATCGTGCTGTCCCGCAGGAATGACCCCAGCGCCCCCACAGGCCCCACCGACCCCGCCGATCCCACCGCCCCCGCCGCCGACCCGGCCGGCCCGGGCGACAAGAAGGGCCGGCGCTGATGCACCTCGCCTATCCCGCCGTCCTCGCGGCCCTCCTCTTCTGCACGGGCCTGTACGGAGTGCTCGCCCGCCGCAACGCCATCCTGGTCCTGATGTCCGTCGAGCTGATGCTCAACGCGGTCAACCTCAACCTGGTGGCCTTCGACGTCTGGCTGCGCGACGCCCTGCACGCCGGCCAGGCCCTCACCCTCTTCACCATCGCCATCGCCGCCGCCGAGATCGGCATCGGCCTCGCGATCGTGCTGATGGTCTACCGCAACCGCGGCACCTCGGACGTCGACCGGCTGCGCGACACCGCCGAGGGCCACGAGCCCGACCGCAGCACCGACGCCGGTACCGGCACCGCACGGCCGGAGGTCGCCGCGTGAGCACCACGACCCTCGCCGTACTCGTCCCCGTCCTGCCCTTCCTGAGCGCGGTCGCCGGACTGCTGCTCGGCCGCACCGCCCCCGGCTTCGTCCGGCCGCTCGCCATCCTCCCGACGCTGGGCGCCGCCGTACTGGCCGTGCTCGTCGCCGTCCGCCAGGGCGGCGGCACGACGATCGACGCGGCGACCGAGCTGACCCCGACCGGCTCGGTGCCGATCGAGCTCTCGCTTCACGTGGACGGCTTCGCCGCGCTGGTCGCCGTCCTCGTCGGGGTCGTCGCCACCTGCGTCCAGCTCTACTCGACGGCGTACCTCCGCGAGGACCCGCGCTACCCGTCGTACGCCGCCCTCGTGTCCCTGTTCACCTCCGCCATGCTGCTCGTCGTCTACTCCGGCGACCTGATGGTGCTGCTGGTCGGCTGGGAGGTCATGGGCATCTGCTCGTACTTCCTGGTCGGCCACTACTGGGAGACCGAGGCGGCCCGCTCCGCCTCCCTCAAGGCCTTCCTCGTCACCAAGCTCGGCGACGTCCCCTTCCTCATCGGCCTGTTCGCGCTCGCCACCGACACCGGCTCCTTCCAGATCACGAAGATCCTCGGGACCGTCGCCGCGGACGGGCTCGACCACCCGACGCTGATCGCCCTGCTCCTGCTCGCCGGCGTCGCGGGCAAGTCCGCGCAGTTCCCCCTGCACACCTGGCTCCCCGACGCGATGGCGGGCCCCACCCCGGTCTCCGCACTCATCCACGCGGCGACGATGGTGGCCGCCGGCGTCTACTTCGTCGCCCGCCTCCTCCCGGTCTTCGCGGCCTCCCGCACCGCCCTGGTCGTCATGGCCGTCATGGCCGCCGTCACGATGGTCGGCTCCGGCCTCGCCGCCCTCGCGCAGGACGACATCAAACGGGTGCTCGCCTACTCCACCATCGGCCAGCTCGGCTACATGACCGGCGCCCTGGCCGTCGGCGACCGCGGGGCCGCCGTCTTCCACCTCCTGTCCCACGGCGCCTTCAAGGCGCTGCTGTTCCTCGGCGCCGGCGTGATCATCCACGCCGCCGGTACGAACTCCCTGGCCGCCATGTCCCGCACCGGCGGCCTCGCCAAGCGCATCCCCGACGCCTTCTGGACGATGACGATCGCGCTGCTCGCGCTCGCCGCCATCCCGCCCTTCGCCGGCTTCTTCTCCAAGGAAGCCGTCCTCGTCGCCGCCGAGCACGCCGCCACCGGCCACTCGGAGTTCGCGCCCAGCGCCGCCGGCTGGCTGGTCCTGGTCTCCGGCGTGCTGACCGCACTGCTCACCGCCGCCTACGCCACCCGGCTGTGGCTGATGGCCTTCCGCGGCCGGGGCGCCGCCGCCCCCGACCACGGCAGGGAGCCGTTCGCCATGACCGGCGTGCTCTGGCTGTTGGCGATCCCGTCGGTCGGCTTCGGTCTCGCCGCGGGCCCCCTCGCCGACTGGTTCGACGGCGGCCGGCTCACCCCCACCCTGACCACCTCGGTCCTCGGCACGGGCGCCGCCGTCATCGGCGCCGTGCTCACCTACGGCCTCTGGCAGCGCGCCACCGCGAGGGCCGCCACAGCCCCCGCCGCGATCGGCGCCGCCGCCGCGGCAGGCGCGGCGGCCGAACAGCCCGCCGCCGTGGCAGCCGGGGTCTCAGCCGCCACCGCCGCCGCCGAGTCCGCGGCCGAGACCCCGGAGGTCGCGGAGGTCGCCCCCGAGCACCCCGCCGTCCCCGCGGGCCCCGCCGCCGACCCCGGCCGGGCGCTCCTCGGACCGCTGCACCGCCACGCCGCCGACGGCTTCCACCTCGACGCCGTCTACGACCGGCTCTTCGTCCGCCCCGTCCGGGCGGCCGCGAGCCTCGTCCGCTTCCTCGACCGCGAGGTCGTGGACACGTACGTCCGCGGTGCGGGCACCGGCCCCCGGATGCTCGGCGGCCTCGTCCGCCGCACCCAGACCGGCAACGTGCAGAGCTACCTCAGCGCCCTGCTCGCCGGCGCCGTGGTCCTGGCGCTCGCCACCGCCGTCCTCGCCAACGTCAACGCCGGATCGTGAGCCGTGAGTCAGCCGTGATTGATATCAGCCCGTCCGTGATGCAGTTCCTCCTGGCGTTCGTCGTGGCCGCACCGCTCCTCGGCGCCGTCGCCGCGCTCCTGCCTGCCCCGCCCGGACTCAGGGGCCGCAGCCCCGAACAGGCCGTGCTGCGCCACGGCGTGACCGTGACCGGCGTGATCCTCGCCGCCGCCGTCGCCCTCGCCCTGGGCTTCGACCACGACGCCCCGTCCCGCTTCCAGGCCACGACGGACATCAGCTGGATCCAGGCGCTCAACGTCCGCATCCACCTCGGCATCGACGGCATCTCCCTCCCCCTCCTCCTGATGACCGCGCTGCTGTTCTTCCTCTGCGCGCTCTACAGCTACTTCAAGCTCCCCGAGGGCCCCTCCCCGAAGGCCTTCGTCGCCCTGCTGCTCGTCCTCGAGTCCGGCACCCTCGCGACCTTCGCCGTCCTCGACCTGCTGCTCTTCTTCCTCGCCTTCGAGATGGTCCTCATCCCGATGTACTTCCTCATCGCCCGCTGGGGCGGTGCTCAGAGGCAGGCCGCCGCCTGGAAGTTCATCCTCTACACCCTCCTCGGCTCCGTCGTCATGCTGCTCGGACTGCTGCTCATCGGACTGAACAGCGGCACCTTCGACATGGTGGCACTCGCCTCTGACAACGGCCGCGAACTGACCCGCACCACCCAGCTCCTGGCGGTCCTCGCCATCGGCACCGGCCTCGCGGTGAAGACCCCGATGTGGCCGCTGCACAGCTGGCTCCCGGACGCCCACACCGCCGCCCCCACCGTCGGCTCCGTCCTGCTGGCCGGCGTCCTGCTCAAGATGGGCACGTACGGGTTCGTCCGCATCCTGCTCCCCGTCACCCCCGACGGCATGGCCGCCTTCGCCCCCTACCTGGGCGCCTTCGCCGTCGTCGGCATCGTCTACGGGTCGCTCGCCTGCCTCGCGCTGGCCCGCAAGGGAGGCAAGGGCGACCTCAAGCGGCTCATCGCGTACTCCTCCGTCGGCCACATGGGCTTCGTGCTCCTCGGCATCGCCTCCATGACCCCCACCGGCGTCAACGGCGCGCTCTTCGCCAACATCGCCCACGGCCTGATCACCGGCCTGCTCTTCTTCCTGGTCGGGGCCCTCAAGGACCGCTACGGCACCGCCGACCTCGACACCCTCGCCGGGGCCACGGGCGCCGCGCTCTACGGACGCGCCCCCCGACTCGCCGCGCTCCTCGCCTTCGCCGCCGTCGCCTCGCTCGGCCTGCCCGGTCTGGCCGGCTTCTGGGGCGAGATGCTCGCCCTCTTCGGCGCCTTCGACCCCGCCGAGGGCCTGCCCCGCGCCGCGTTCCTCACCTACACGGCCGTCGGCGCGGTCGGCACCCTGCTCACCGCCGCGTACCTGCTGATCGTCGTACGGCGCGTCTGCATGGGCGACCCGCACGCCGGGCCCGACCTCGCCGTCGCGGACGTCCAGCGCTACGAGTTCGCCGCCTGGACCCCGCTCGCCGCCCTCACCGTCCTCGCCGGCCTGTGGCCCGCGGTCCTCCTCGGCCTCACCGACCCGGCCGTCCAGAAGCTCCTCGCGGGAGGCACCTCATGACGGCCCTCACGGCCCTCGCGGCCGAGACCCCCAGCCTCGTCCAGTCCGTCGACTGGCTCGCCATCGCGCCGGTCGCCATCACCGCCGCCGTCGGCCTCGCCGTCCTGGTCGCCGACCTCTTCGTCCCCGCGCACCGCAAGGCCGTCCTCGGCTGGGTGTCCGTGGCCGGCCTGGCCGCCGCGACCGCCGCCCTGCTGCCGCTGCGCGCCGGCGACCGCACCACCTTCTGCCTCACCGGCGACCCGGCAGCCTGCAGCTACACCGCCGACCACTTCGCGCTCGTCGTGCAGTTCCTGGTCCTGGCCGGCGCCCTGGTCACCGCACTGCTGTCGGTCACCGCCATCCGTGACGCGCGCATGCCGGCCGGCGAGTACTGGTTCCTGCTGCTCTCCTCCGCCGCCGGCGCGGCCCTGCTGCCCGCCTCCCGCGACCTCGCCACCCTGATCGTCGCCCTCGAAGTGGCCTCGCTGCCCGCCTTCGCGCTCGTCGGCATGCGTCGCGGCGACCGCCTCTCCTCCGAGGCCGCGCTCAAGTTCTTCCTGTCCTCCGTCACGGCCACCGCCGTCTCCCTGATGGGCGTCAGCTTCATCTACGCCGCCACCGGCTCCCTGCACCTCACCCAGGTCGCCGACCGCCTCGAGGACGTCCCCGGGCAGCTCGACACCCTCGCCGTGGCCGGCGTCGCCCTCACCCTTGTCGGCTTCGCCTTCAAGACCGCGGCCGTCCCCTTCCACTTCTGGGTCCCCGACACCTACGTCGGCGCCCCCCTGCCCATCGCCGGCTACCTCTCGGTGATCGGCAAGGCCGTCGGCTTCACCGGCCTCGTCCTCGTCACGGTGATCGCCTTCCCGGCGTACTCCGACATCTGGGGCCCGGCCCTCGCCGTCCTCGCCGCGCTCACCATGACCCTCGGCAACGCCGCCGCCCTGCGCCAGTCCGCCGACCGCCTCAACAGTGCCGTACGCCTGCTCGCCTGGTCCTCGGTCGGCCAGGCCGGCTACCTGCTGGTCCCGATCGCCGCCGCCGCGTACTCCGGACGCGACCAGATCGGCGCCACCGTCGCCTACGCCCTGATGTACGCCGCCGTGAACCTCGGCGCCTTCGCCGTGGCCGCCCTGGTCGCCCGCACCAAGCCCCTCCACCGCATCAGCGACTACCGGGGCCTGTACGCGCAGCGGCCGCTCGCCGCCCTCTCGCTGGCCTTCTTCCTGCTCTGCCTGGCCGGTCTGCCGCCGGGCATCATCGGCCTCTTCGCCAAGGTCACCGTCTTCCGGTCCGCCGTCGACGCCGGCCTCGGCTGGCTGGCCGTGGTCATGGCGGTCAACGTCGTCCTCGCCCTGTACTACTACCTGAAGTGGACCGCCCTGCTCTTCCGCACCCCCGACGCGGACGCCGAGGCCCCGGCCGCCCGCACGAAGGCCCCCTGGCCGGTGACGGCCGCGATCGCGCTCACCGCCGCCACCGCGCTGCTGCTCTCGGGAGCCCCCCAGCTGGTCCTGCGCTTCGCGACGGGCAGCCTCTTCCCGCAGTAGCCGCACGGCCGTCGCGCACGCCGTGACCCGAACGGAGCAACCCCCGCCGCCGCCCCGCCGCCCGCCCCGCGCGGGCGGCGGCCCCGTCGCGCCCTGGGAACCACACGCCCCCACCTCGCGTTGACCAGGAAGGGAGGGTCCACTGGACCGTAGACCCTCGGATCCATGACGGGGCTCCCCTGCAGCACCACTAGGAGGGCGTACCGTGCACCGCCGGCACAACGGGCTCAAGACCGCCGTACTCCTCGGCGGGATGTCCGCACTCATCATCGTCATCGGAAGCCTCTTCGGACGGACCGGCCTCATCGTCGCCGTCGTGGTCGCCCTCGGGACGAACGCGTACGCGTACTGGAACAGCGACAAGCTGGCTCTACGCGCGATGCGCGCCCGCCCCGTCAGCGAGTTCGAGGCCCCCGGGCTCTACCGCATGGTGCGCGAGCTCTCCACGTCCGCGCGCCAGCCCATGCCCCGGCTCTACATCTCGCCGACCGAGGCACCCAACGCCTTCGCAACCGGCCGCAACCCGCGCAACGCCGCCGTCTGCTGCACCGAGGGCATCCTGCGCATCCTCGACGAACGGGAACTGCGCGGGGTCATCGGGCACGAGCTGAGCCACGTCTACAACCGCGACATCCTGATCTCGTCGGTCGCCGGAGCCCTCGCCTCGGTGATCATGTTTTTGGTCAACTTCGCCTGGCTGATTCCCGTCGGCCGGTCGAACGACGACGAGGGACCCGGCCTCTTCGGCATGCTGCTGATCATGATCCTGGGCCCCCTGGCCGCGTCCGTGATCCAGCTGGCCATCAGCCGCTCCCGCGAATACGAGGCCGACGCCTCCGGCGCCCAGCTCACCGGCGACCCGCTCGCCCTGGCCAGTGCCCTGCGCAAGCTCGACGCCGGCGTCAAGCAGCTCCCGCTGCCCCCCGAGCCCCGGCTGGAGACGGCGAGCCACATGATGATCGCCAACCCCTTCCGTCCCGGCCAGGGGCTGTCCAAGATGTTTTCCACACACCCCCCGATGGCCGAGCGCATCGCCCGGCTCGAACAGATGGCAGGACGCCGACAGTGAAGACCATCCTGAACGTCATATGGCTCGTCCTCAGCGGCATCTGGCTGTTCCTCGGCTACTGCCTCGCAGGCGTCCTCCTGTGCATCACCGTCATCGGCATCCCCTTCGGGATCGCCGCCTTCCGCATCGCCGTCTACGCCCTGTGGCCCTTCGGCTACACCGCGGTCGAGCGGCGCGACGCGGGCGCCGGCTCCTGCGTCGGGAACGTCCTGTGGCTGGTCCTGGCGGGCTGGTGGCTGGCCCTGGGCCACATCGTGACGGGCCTCGCCCTCTGCGTCACGATCATCGGCATCCCCTTCGGCATCGCCAACTTCAAGATGGTCCCGCTCTCCCTGCTGCCGCTCGGCCGCGAGATCGTTCCGACGGACGCCCCGTTCGCCTCCCGGTGACCCCACCCGGCGCCACCGGCCCGCGCACGGTCCCGCCGCGCCGGCCATGACGGCCGGGGGCGGCCCCGAGAGGGTTGTCCACAGGCCGAGCGCGATGTCGGTGGAGTCGTCCACCATGAACGCATGAACGAAACAGAGCAGTTGCTGGAGCAAGTCGCCGAGCACGTACGCACCAGTGCGCGGGCGCGGGCCGTGCCCTTGCCCGTGCCCCCGGCCGCCGGTGAGGTAGCCCGGGCCGAGCGCATACTGGGCTTCGCACTGCCCCCGCTGCTCACCGCGCTCTACACCCGCGTCGGCGACGGCGGATTCGGCCCGGAAGGCGGCCTCCTGCCGCTCCGTCAGGCCGTCGGGACCTACGGGGCGCAGCGCGCCTCCGGCTGGCGGTGGCCCGAGGCCGTCCTGCCGGTGGCCGACCTGGGCTGCGCCATGTACGCCTGCGTGGACTGCCGCTCGGACACCGCCCAGGTCCTGCTGTTCGACCCGAACACCGGGGAGCCCGACCTCGCCTGGTCCGTGGACAGTCCGAGCCTGGCCGACTGGCTCCGCGGCTGGGTCGACGGGACAGCCTGGTACTGCGAGGACTCCGCCGCGGGAGAGGAGTACGACCTGGAGCTGATGCCCTGGACCGAGTTCAGGTCCCGGATCTGAGCCGCACGCGGACGGAGCGGACCAGCGCGCCGACCGCCAGTACCGCCGCCCCCGGAACCGCCGACGACAGGGGCAGCGCGCAGGCCAGCACCACACAGCCGGACAGCCCGACCGCTGCCACGGCCCGGCCCTTGACACCTGAATCGAGAGTCCACGCGGAGGCGTTCGCGATCGCGTAGTAGGCCAGCACCCCGAAGGACGAGAAGCCGATCGCGCCCCGCAGGTCGGCAGTGGCTGCGAGCACCACCACGACCGCGCCCACCACCGTCTCGGCATGGTGCGGCACCTGCCGCCGGGGGTGCACGGCGGCCAGCGCGCGGGGGAGATGGCCGTCCCGGGCCATCGCCAGAACGGTCCGCGAGACCCCGAGGACCAGGGCGAGCAACGAGCCCAGCGCGGCCAGGGCCGCGCCCACCCGGACCACCGGGACCAGTTCGGGCCGCCCGGCCGCCCGGACCGCGTCGGCCAGCGGCGCCGACGCCCCCGCCAGCCCCTCCGTGCCGAGCACCGACAGCGCCGCCACCGCGACCGCGGCGTACACCACCAGCGCGATCCCCAGCGCGAGCGGAACCGCTCGTGGAATGGTCCGCGCCGGGTCACGCACCTCCTCGCCCAAGGTGGTGATCCGGGCGTAGCCGGCGAAGGCGAAGAACAGCAGCCCGGCCCCTTGCAGCAGCCCGAGTACGCCCCGGCCTGCCGGGACACCCCACCCGCTCCCACCACCGCCGCCGAACCACCCGCCCCCGCCGAACCAGCCTGCGCCGGCGGCGGATTCCAGACACACCACGACCACCCCGGCGAGCACCGCCAGCACGGCCGCGACGATCAGCCGGGCGGCCCGGGCGGACTTCTGCACCCCGCCGCGGCTCGCGACGGTCAGCGCCACCACCGCCGCGACGGCCACGACACGCTGCTGCCCGGGCCAGACGTACGCGCCGACCGTCAGAGCCATCGCCGCACAGGAGGCCGTCTTGCCGACCACGAAGGCCCAGCCGGCCAGGTACCCCCAGAAGGGCCCGAGCCGCTCGCGCCCGTACACGTACGTGCCGCCGGAGGACGGGTACCGGGCGGCGAGCCGCGCGGAGGAGTGCGCATTGCAGTAGGCCACCAGGGCCGCCAGGGCGAGGGCGGCGAGGAGGGCGCCGCCCGCCGCGCGCGCAGCGGGGGCGAACACGGCGAAGACGCCCGCGCCGACCATCGCTCCCAGCCCCACCACCACGGCGTCGGACACGCCCAGGGTGCGCTTCAACTCGTTGTCCACGTGGGCGGACGGTAGCGGGTCTGGGTGACGCCTTCGCGGCCGGGGAGCGTCATCCGCTTGCGCCGGCGGTCGCCACCGGCACCACCGCCTCGCCCCGGTGCGTCCGCCACGGCGCCGCCACCGTCCGGGCCGGCAGCAGCTTCCGGCCCGCGTGCCCGAGCACCGCGGCCCGGCGGTCGGTGAAGACCGCCGGGCCGGCGTGGAGGCAGGTCGGGGACCCGGGTCAGCGGTAGTTCACGTACTGGATCGCGAAGTCCAGGTCCTTGCCCTTGAGCAGCGCCTGGATCTCCTGCAGGTCGTCACGGCTCTTCGAGCTGACGCGCAGCTCGTCGCCCTGGACCTGGGCCTTGACGCCCTTCGGGCCCTCATCCCGGATGATCTTCGCGACCTTCTTGGCGTTCTCCTGGGAGATGCCTTCCTCGATCGTGGCGAAGATCTTGTACTCCTTGCCGGACAGCTGCGGCTCGCCGGCGTCCAGCGCCTTGAGCGAGATCCCGCGCTTGACCAGCTTGGTCTCGAAGACGTCGAGGATGGCCTTGACGCGCTCCTCGGCGTTGGCCTCCATGACGATCTTCTCGCCGGACCAGGCGATCGTGGCGCCCGTGCCCTTGAAGTCGTAGCGCTGCGAGAGTTCCTTGGCGGTCTGGTTGAGGGCGTTGTCGACCTCCTGCCGCTCGACCTTCGAGACGATGTCGAAACTGGAGTCGGCCATGTCCTGTGGCTCCTTGGAGTAGGTGGTGAGCGCCCCGGAGGGCACGGCCGGACATCCCCGGCCCGCTCCGCAAAGCCTAGCCACCGCGCCCACCCCCAGCGCTGATCAATCCGGTGGCGAAGCACCCCCGGTCATCGGGTATCGTTTACGTCGTTGCCACGGAGCGCCGCCGAAAGGCGGAAAAACGGCAGCAAATCTTGGCGGTGTGCCCGAGTGGCCAAAGGGAGCAGACTGTAAATCTGCCGGCTCAGCCTACCCAGGTTCGAACCCTGGCGCCGCCACGCGAGTGGAACCCCCGTTCATCTGCGGAAACGCAGTGGACGGGGGTTTCGTCGTATCCGAGCGCGATTGGCGTCCACGCTCCCGCGGGGCGCCGGAGCGGGTGAACGGGGTAGTGCGGCGGGTGGTCGAAAGGCCGGGCGGGGCGCCGTCAGTTGCCCGCCACGTCCTTGACGGCCACCGCCACCGGCGTCGAGCCGGAGACCAGCTCCAAGGTCAGGCCCGCCGTCGCCGGCGTCTCGACCAGCTCGGCCAGCACCGCCGCCACGTCATCGCGCGAGACCGCCCCGCGCCCCGTGCGCGCCTCCAGCCGGACCATGCCCTTACCCGCGTCGTCCACCAGCGAGCCGGGCCGCAGGACCGTCCACTCCAGGCCCAGCCGGGTGCGGACGTGGTCGTCGGCCTCACCCTTGGCACGCAGGTAGACGTCGAAGACCTCGTCGCCCTCGTGGTACGCGTCGGCGCCCATCGACGAGACCATCAGGAAGCGCCGCACCCGGGCCCGTTCCGCCGCATCGGCGAACAGAACCGCCGCGCCCCGGTCCACGGTGCCCTTGCGTCCGACACCGCTGCCGGGGCCGGCGCCGGCAGCGAACACCGCCACGTCCGCGCCCTGCAGGATGCCCGCCACGTGCTCCACCGAGGCCGACTCCAGATCGCACAGCACCGGCTCGGCGCCCGCCTCCCTGAGGTCGTCGCCCTGTGCCGGGTCGCGGACGATGCCCGCGACCTCGTACCCGCGCGCGGCGAGCAGGCGCTCCAGCCGCAGCGCGATCTGACCGTGTCCACCCGCGATGACGATGCGCATGACCCGACGGTACGACGAGCCGGGCGCCCACGCCCGCGAACGGCCGGCGAACCTTCAGGGTCCGGACTCCGTCCGACCCTGCCGGGGCAGGTCCAGGGCGACCGCGACGGCGGAGTCGCAGTACTCCCGGACGGCACTCGTACGGGCTACCACGCGCCCGCGGTGGATCACGATCCGGCTGTACGCGAGGGAGAGCACCCCCGCGATCCCGTCCCCGCGCACCGCCAGCAGCTCCGCCGGGAAGCCCGCCTCCACCCGCACCTCCGGCAGGCCCATGGCCTCCCGTGCGGCGGCGCTGACCGACTCGTAGGCCTCACCCGCCCGCAAGCCGCCCTGGGAGGCGAGGAGGTACGCGGCTTCGAGCGGGTCGCCGCGGCCGACCGGATTCCCGGCGTCCCGCAGCGCCCCGCTGCCGGCCGAGACCCGTACCCCCGAAGCGCGCAGCAGCCGTACGGGGGCGGTGTGCAGGCCGCGGCGCTCCAGGGCCGCGCAGTCGCCCTGCGGCAGGCAGGTGACCCGTACGCCTGCCGCGGCCAACTGGTCGGCGGCGCGGGCCGCCGCGTCCAGGGGGAGCCGGGAGAGGCCGCCGCAGGGGCCGATGGCGACCCCGGGGCGGAGTCCGCCGGCCATGGACGCGAGGCGCCCGAGACGGCCGGGGTCGTCACCGTCCGTGTGCAGGTCGACGGGGCAGCCGTGCTCGGCGGCGAGTCCCAGGACGGCTTCGAGGAAGCCGGCCGGGTCGGGGTCCAGGTCGGGGCAGCCGCCGATCACGGAGGCGCCCATCTTGACCGCGTCCCGCAGCATGGCGAGCCCGTCCGCGCCGGCCACCCCGGTCAGCAGCCGGGGCACGGCCACGGCGCTGAGGTCGGCGAGCCCGCGCAGGGAGCGGCGGGCCTGGAGCACGGCCTCCATCGGGCCGAGGCCGTGGACGTCGCCGATGCGCACGTGCGAGCGCACGGCGGTCGCGCCGTGGCCGAGCTGGAGCAGGGCGGCTTCGGTGGCCCGCCGCTGGACCTCGTCGGGGGCGTACGAGACGGGGCCGTCGCCGTCCGCGGTCAGCGCGGTGTCCCCGTGGGCGTGCGGTTCGGCGGGGGCGGGCAGCAGCAGGTACCCGGTCAGGTCCACCCGGGACAGGGCGGATGCCGACAGGCTGCCGGCGGTGCCGACGGCCTGGATGCGGCCGCCGCCGAGGCGTACGTCGACGGTGCGGCCGTCGGTGAGGCGGGCCCCGGTGAGCAGCAGCGTGGTGGCCTCGGCAGTGACCGGAAGGCCGGCGCCGAAACCGCCGCCGTCGCCGTGGCCGCTGCGGGGGGAGTGGAACGGCTGCTGCGGCGGGCTGTCGGACATCGCGCTCCTGGGGTGGCTCGGGCGGTTCCTGGGCCCGTGGCCGCGGCCCACGATCACGCAGCGTGCTCAGAGCCTAGGGCGCGGGGCACTCCGCTTCGCGGAGGAGCTCAATAGTCGTACCGGTGCGGTCGGTCGGCCCGGACGCGGGCTCGGGCACCGGCCGGAAGGGTCCGGACGTCGGATCGGGCCGGTGCGTCGCCCTTGACTGCGGCCGCGCGGGTGTGAGCCCGCACACAATCTGAGCGAAATCGGGCCCGGAAGTCGCCGTCGGCTTGATCGAAAAAGTCGGCCGGGGTCGCTCGGAGCCCTGTCCCCACAAAGGATTTGGGCGATCGGCGGGCGACCGTGTAATGTCTTCATCGCTCGCCCCAATAGCTCAGTCGGTAGAGCGTCTCCATGGTAAGGAGAAGGTCTGCGGTTCGATTCCGCATTGGGGCTCTGGTGAGAGAGGTTCCCCACCCTCGGGTGGGGAGTCGATCACATCAAAGCGGCGTAGCTCAGTCGGTAGAGCAAGCGGCTCATAATCGCTGTGTCACCGGTTCAAGTCCGGTCGCCGCTACACATAGTAGCCGATTGCGGGGTCGGTCTCCCGGTCGGCTACTCTTGTATGCGTTCATCCGTCCCAATTTCCGTCAAGGAGCACTCACGTGGCTGCCACCGACGTCCGCCCGAAGATCACGCTGGCCTGCGTGGAGTGCAAGGAGCGGAACTACATCACCAAGAAGAACCGGCGTAACAACCCGGACCGTCTTGAGATGAAGAAGCACTGCCCGCGTTGCAACTCGCACACCGCGCACCGCGAGACCCGCTGAACCCAGCGAAGTCTCGTTTAACAGGCACCGTCATGAGGTCGTCCCCTTCATTGGGGGGCGGCCTTGTGTCGTTTCCGCGGGCGGTGGCGTGCGCGCCACCGCTGCGTGGTTCCCTTCCGTGCAGCTGTCCCTTGTGTCATTCGTGTCCCTTCATCAGGAGGTAGTGAGTCATGGCTCTCGACCAGTCCTTCGTGGGGCGGAGCTACCCGCCCACCGATCCGTACGAGGTCGGCCGGGAGAAGATCCGCGAATTCGCGGTAGCGGTGGGTGACGCCAATCCCGTCTACGCCGACCCCGAGGCGGCCAAGCAGTTCGGCCACCCCGACGTGATCGCTCCGCCGACCTTCGTGTTCGCCATCACGTTCGCGGCGGCCGGGCAGGTCATAGAGGACCCGCAGCTGGGGCTGGACTACAGCCGCGTCGTGCACGGTGACCAGAAGTTCGCGTACTCCCGTCCGGTGCGCGCCGGTGACCGCCTGTCGGTGACCTCCACGATCGAAGCGGTGAAATCGATGGCGGGCAACGACATCATCGACATCCGCGGCGAGGTCCACGACGAGACCGGCGAGCACGTGGTGACGGCCTGGACGAAGCTCGTCTCCCGCGCCCCCGAGGAGGTCTGACATGGCAGCGCAGATCCAGTACGCAGACGTCGAGGTCGGCACCGAGCTCCCGGCGGCGTCGTTCCCCGTGACGCGCGCCACCCTGGTCCGGTACGCCGGAGCTTCGGGCGACTTCAACCCGATCCACTGGAACGAGAAGTTCGCGACGGAGGTGGGGCTGCCGGACGTGATCGCGCACGGCATGTTCACCATGGCCGAGGCGATCCGCGTGGTCACCGACTGGGTCGGCGACCCGGGCGCGGTGGTCGAGTACGGCGTGCGCTTCACGAGGCCCGTCGTGGTCCCGAACGACGACCGGGGCGCTCTGATCGAGGTCACCGCGAAGGTCGCGGCCAAGCTGGACGGCAACCGCGTCCGGGTGGACCTGACGGCGATGAGCGCCGGCCAGAAGGTCCTGGGGATGTCGCGTGCGGTGGTGGCGCTGAGCTGAGCTGAGGGGCGGGCCGGGGTGGGGTGGGGGTGGGGTGCTGGGCGGGCCTGCACCCCCCCTCGCGCCACGGCCCCGACTCGGTGCTCGCCCGCCCGTCGGGCCGGGGGTAGTCGGGGGCTTCGGGGGGTGGGGCGGGGGTGTGTGGGGGGGCGGGGGCTTCGGTGGGGCGGGAGTGGACGGGTGTGGGGGTTTCCCGTCAGTCTCATCGTCTCTCCGGGTCGGGCCGGTCCCTCAAGGGCGCTCCTCCATCGTCGTCGCGTCGCTTCGCGATGTCGCTGCGCTCCACCCATGACCGACCGTCCCGCCCCCGACCAACGAAGACAGTCGGG
>NZ_JBHXSC010000097.1:12178-20919 GCF_042716505.1 Streptomyces sp. NPDC058674 | reverse complement strand
CGCCACCCGACCCTCCTAAGTCGGAGGAGCGCCATTGTGGTACCGGCCCGACCCGGAGAGACGATGAGACTGACGGGAACCCCCCAAACCCGCCCACCCCCGCCCCGCCGACGCCCCCGCCCCCACCACCCCCGCCCCACCCCTCAAAGCCCCCGCCCCCCGAAGCCCCCCGAAGCCCCACCCCCCGGCCACCCCTCGAACGCATCCCCGGGGCCGGGCAGCGATTACCCGGGCCTTGCGCGGCGCGTTGCCGTTGCATGACCACGGTTGAGACATCCGCGCCACGGACGGGACGCCGTAGGCGGCCGGTGCCGCTCGGTTGCGAAGAATCGGTTCAGCATGGGTTTCGGCGGCGGATTCCCGATCCGCCGATCTACAGCGCGATGATCGCGCGCTGGGCCGAGGACGGACGGACCGTACCGGGTCGGCGGGACGCCGAGTGGGCGCGGATCGCCTCGTCGCCGATCTGGCCCAGCGGGCCGCTCTACGGCGGCTGAACGGAGCGGAACGGAGTGGAACGGAGCGACAGCACGTCACCACGCCGCCGCCCCCGCCGCCCGGCCGCCCCGCCCGGCCCCGCCCGCCGCCGGGCGCTCCAGGCCCATCCGCCTAGCGCGTCTCCGGCCCCGCCAGGTGGCGGGCGATGACCATGCGCTGGATCTGGTTGGTGCCCTCCACGATCTGGAGCACCTTGGCCTCGCGCATGAGCCGCTCCACCGGGAAGTCCGCCGTGTAGCCGTAACCGCCGAGGACCTGGACGGCGTCCGTGGTGACGGACATCGCCGAGTCGGTGCAGAAGAGCTTGGCCATGGCCGCCTGGCGGGAGAAGGGCTTGCCCGCGTCCCGCAGCCGGGCCGCCGCGAGGTAGAGCGCCCGGCCCGCCTCGATCTTGGTGGCCATGTCGGCCAGCATGAAGCGCAGCCCCTGGAAGTCCGCGATGGGGTGTCCGAACTGCTTGCGGTCCCGTGCGTACGCCACCGCCTCGTCGAGCGCCGCCTGGGCGACGCCGATGGCGCAGGCCGCGATGCCCAGGCGTCCCGCGTCCAGGGCGGCCAGGGCGATGCCGAAGCCCTGCCCCTCCTCGCCGATGCGCCGTGCGTCCGGTACGCGTACGCCGTCGAAGTGCAGCTGGGCCGTGGGCGAGCCCTTCATGCCCATCTTCTTCTCGGGCACGGCGGCGGTCAGCCCGTCCGCGTCGCCGGGGACCAGGAAGGCGGTGATGCCCTTGGGGCCCGGGGCGCCGGTGCGGGCGAGGACGGTGTAGAAGTCCGCGACTCCGCCGTGGGTGATCCACGCCTTGGTGCCGGTGATGACCCAGTCGTCGCCGTCGCGGACCGCCTTGGTGGTCAGCGCGGCGGCGTCGGAGCCGGCGGCCGGTTCGGAGAGGCAGTAGGCGCCGAGCAGCCCGCCGCCGAGCATGGCGGGCAGGTGGGCGCCCTGCTGCTCCTTGGTGCCGTAGCCGGCGAGGCCGTGGCAGGCCAGGGAGTGCACGCTGACGCCGAGGCCGACGGTGAGGCGGGCCGCGGCCAGCTCTTCCAGGATCTGGAGGTAGACCTCGTAGGGCTGCTCGCCGCCGCCGAACTCCCCGGCGTACGGGAGGCCGAGCAGGCCGGCCTCGGAGAGCAGGGTGAAGATCTCACGGGGGAAGCGACCGGAGTCCTCTTCCTCGGCGGCCCGGGGGCGGATCTCCCGCTGGGCGATCTCGCGTACGAGCGCGAGGAGGTCCCGGGACTCCTCGGTGGGCAGCTGTCGGTCCACCGGCTGCGGGGCGCGGTCGTTCATGGCGGCGCTCTCCTCCCTCGTCGGGCACGGCGGCGACGCGTGAGGTGTGGGACGCGCCGCCGGGTCTCGGTTCTCGCACAGCCGATGCTGCCCCTCCCGGATCACGGAAGGGGCTGTTCAGCGGCTGCGGCGGCTTGAGTATGCCCGATCAGTGGCTTCCCGTCACCGGGGCAAGATCACCGAAAGGGGTAGCGGGCTCCTCGGGAGCGGGCGGAGCGGGACACTCCGGGACGAACTCCCCGATGACCGTCAGGGTGGCCCGCAGCTGGCGGACGAGCAGGGCTCCCACCTCGGCGCGGCCGGGCCGGGAGGCCCGGTCGGCCGCGGGGCCGCCGATCCATTCCAGGGTGAGCCCCTCGACCCCGGAGAGCCAGCCCACGAGAGCGAGGCGGGCGACGGCCGGTACCGTGCGGCGGCCGTAGGCGCCCTCGGCGATGGTGGCGACGAGTTCCTCGCGGACGGCGTCGCGGATGGCGAGGACCTCCGCGTCGCAGCCGACGCCGCCGGTGACGATGGTGCGGTAGGCGGCGTGGTGGTGTTCGGCGTAGTGGAGGTATCCGTCGATGGTGCGGCGGACGCGTTCGGCGTCGGGGAGGTCGCTCTCGTCGCCGGCGCGGGCGACGAGCTCGGCGACCGAGTCCTCGACGATGGCGAGGTAGTAGCCGCGTTTGCTCTTGAAGTAGTAGTAGATCAGCCCCTTGGCGACGCCCGCGTGCCGGGCGATGTCGTCCATGGACAGCGCGTCGTACGAGGTGTCGGCGAACAACTTCCGGCCGGTCGCTATGAGTTCGGCCCGTCGAACCTGCGAACGCTCGGTCGTTCCGCGCTGTTGACTATTATTCAAATTGAGCCCTAGCCTCGAACCGCCACAGGATGCCGGAAGTATGGCAGACCTGCGTGCCGAGCTGGCTCCGCACTTCCCCTGCGCACCGGACGACGTACGGGAGGAACATCATGGGTACCGGCAGGAACACGGGACGGCCCGTCGAGAGCCGCGTCAACTGGAAGAAGACGGCCGCCGCCGCGATGCCCGCGGTCGTCGCGGTCGGGGCGATGGCCATGGTCATGGCGCAGGGCGCGCTCGCCGCCTCCTTCGCCGTCTCGGGGACCAGCTTCCAGGTCTCCCCCTCGAAGCTGAGCAGCAAGGGCCTGGCCTCCTACGTCCAGACGGACCGCTGCTGAGCGTCGCCCTGGACGGCGCGAAGTGCTTCTAGGCGCGGCGGGCGGCGTGAGGGACCCGCGGGGCGGGTGGCTGGAGCGGCGACTGCCGCTTCCCGAGCGCCGGCGGCGGCTGCGCGCCTGGCGCCGGACCCGGCCGTTCTGGGGCGGCCTGCTGGTGGTGCTGGGCGGGGCCGAACTGCCCTTGGTCCCGCTCTCCCCGCTGCCCGGGCCTGGACGGCGGCGGCCCGCGGACGCCGGCCGCCGCCCTGCCCGTGGTGCTGCTGACGGCGCTGGTGGCGGGCGCTCCACCGATGCCGAACGCCCCACCGGTGGGAACGTCGCCGGCGGCGGGAGCGGCGTTCACGGCGTCGGCGTTCTCAGGAGCGCCGACGGCCGCCTCGACCGCCGCGGCGGCGCCTTCCACCGTCGGGACCTGCGTGACGCCCGCGAGGGCGAACCCCTGCGGCGCGAAGAGGGAGGTGGTCACGGTCGGCGGAATCCGGGCCGCGACGGAACGGGCCGCTCAAGGTGCTGGTGCTGAAGATGCGCGCGGCCTCGCTGCGCGACTACCGGCTGCGCACCCGCGACGGGCGGGACGAGTACGCGCTGGCCGCCGCCTCCCTCGACCTGCGCGGCGACGTCACCCTGTACCTGACCAGGTTCAGCGGGTGCATCGAAGGGCTGCTGTGCGTCACGTTCAGCCCCGACGGACTGCCCGCGCCCCCGGTCATCCCGCCGTTCGTCTTCATGACCCGGGTGACGGCCGAGCAGGCCCTGGTGACCTCGGACGTGATCGTGACCGAGGGGCTGCGGCTGGAGGCCTCGTGATCCCGGTGCGGGCGGCGTCCCTGGGGCGTACGGCATCGGCGCCGCCTTCGCGGCGGCGGCCGGGCGGCGGCTCCGGTGGGGGGTTACAGCCAGCCGAGCTGGGTGACGAGCATGGCGACGACCACCACGAGGGTCCAGCCGAGCACGTGTTCCAGCCAGGCGGAGTCCTCCGTGGGGCCTCCGGTGCGGACGAGGGCGGGGGCGGTGGGGGCGGCGGCGCTGGTGGCGGTCATGGCGTCCAATGTGCCAGCGCTCGCGGCGTTCGCGGTAGAGATGAGGGTCACGGGTGGCGCGCGTCACGCCGCGGACGCCGGCCTGTGCGGATGGGGTCCGGCGCTCGCCCCGCAGGGACTCACCGGCGGATGTCACGGCTGCGGCTGCCGCCGCGGCTGCCGCGTCCGGTCGGCGGGGCCGCCCCGCCGACCCCGCCGACCCCGCCGGCCCCGCCGGCCCCTCAGAGGACTCCGACCGTCCGCAGCGCCTCCACCTGCGCCGGGCTCGCCGCCGCGGGGACGTAGAGGTAGCAGACGCCCCCGGTACCCGAGACGACCTTGCCGGCCGCGTTGTGGCGCTTGGTCCGGAGCCAGACGTTCTCCCATTCCCGGCGCTGGTAGACCCGCCGGACGGAGGCGTTGTCGGGCGAGTTCGGGTCGTTGGCGACCACGTCCCCGGCGGCGGTGAAGCCGATGACGGTCATCAGGTGGCCGGCGGTGCCGTAGCCCGCCCCGGTGAGCTCACCGGGCAGGAAGGACTGCGAGGTGATGGCCGGGATGCCGGCCCGGACCAGGGTTTCCAGGTCGGTGAGCGAGCCGAGCCGGGTGACGACCCCCGCAAGGCCGCGGTAGGTGGCCGCGTAGGCGGCGTTGAAGGGCCAGTTGCCGCAGCCCTTGTAGGCGGCGTCGTACGTGGAGCGGGCCGCGTGGCAGACCTGCGGGTCGGCGTACTCCGGGTTGACCCAGGCCAGGTCCGCGGCGGAGGCCCGGCCGCCCCAGAACTCGATGGTCATCTGTGAGGACGTGGGGCTGCACCAGGCCTCACCGCCGTTGTCGTACTCGGGGTACTGGCCGGCGTGGGTCTCCTGCGAGTAGCGCGGGACCGCCAGCTCGTGGGCCGTGCCGGAGGGGGCCGCGGCGGGCACGGTGAAGCGGTCCGGGACGGCGGAGGCCATGGCGCCGGCCAGCCAGACGGTCGGCCCGTGGTCCGCGCCGGGCTTGCGGTGGAGGGTCAGGCGCAGCTGCCAGTCCGCGATGCGCAGTCCGGCGGCCGGCGCGTCGACGGCGAGGGTGTCGGTCCAGACGGTGGACCTGCCGTCGGTCTGGCCGTCCACGGAGGTGCGCCGGATGTCGCGGTCTCCCGAGGCCCAGCGGCCCATCACGTACCAGGGGGTGGCCGTGCCGTCGGTGTAGGTGCCGCGCAGCTCGACCTGGATCCAGGTGCCGGCCGGGGTGCGGGCGTTCCAGGAGGCGATGGCCTCGGTGGCGGGCACCGTCGAGCGGTGCACCGGGGAGGTCCAGGTGGCGTACTCCCAGGTGCTCTTGCGGCCGGTGTGCGGGTCGGCGTATTCCATGCGGCCGGCCGCCGTGGCGATCTCCAGGCCGGGGCGGGCGCCGGCGGCGGGCGTCGTGCCCCGGTGGGTGCCCGCCCGCCAGTGCTCGTGGGAGTGCCAGAAGCGGTTGTCGACGGTGCGGCCCGGTCCGCGGGGGGACGACGGGAGGGCCGCCGCGGAGCCGCCGCCGGAGACGGTGGCCGCCGTGGCGACCGCGAGTGCGGCGACGAGTACGGCCCTGCGCGGTGTGGGTGCGGTCATCGCGGGGTTCCCCCAGGGGTGCGTGGGTCTTCGGTGGCTCCACCCTTCCAGTTCCCGCGCGCCGTGCGCCGAAGCCGGGTCCCCGTGTCGGGGGTGACGACCGGTCCGGCCGTAGGGTGGGGTCGTGGAGCCACAGCCGTCACTGAAGGGCCTGGCGCGGGAGCTCGCCGCGCGGCCGCCGTCGCTGGGGCCGGTGCGGCTGATCGGGATCGACGGGCACGCGGGGTCGGGCAAGAGCACGTTCGCCGGACGGCTGGCCGAGGAGCTGGGCGGGGCCCCGGTGCTGCACCTGGACGACGTGGCGACCCACGAGGAGCTGTTCGGCTGGGTGGACCGGCTGCGCGCGCAGGTGCTGGAGCCCCTCGCCGCGGGCCGGACGGCTCACTGGGCTCCGTACGACTGGGTGGCGCGCGCCTTCGGGCCGCGGCGGGTGCTGGAGGTGGCGCCGGTGCTGCTCGTCGAGGGGGTCGGGGCCGGCCGGCGGGCGCTTCGCCCGCATCTGGCGGGGCTGCTGTGGATGGAGCTGCCGCGTGAGAAGTCCTGGGGGCGCGGGAGGAGGCGGGACGGTGGTGAACTCTCCGACTTCTGGGACGGATGGGAGCGCGCGGAGCGTACGCACTTCGCGCACGACCCTTCACGCCCCTTCGCCGACACCCTGGTACGCCAGAGCGGTACGGGATACGAGTGGTCTTCCGGGACCGGTGCGACCGCAGGAACGGCCGATTTCCTCACTCCGGGTGACGGACTCCCCCGGGCCTGAGCCACCCCGGACGGCCCGGCCCGGGAGGCCCCCTCCGGCGTCCTTGACCGGGAACCTGCAGCGGCCTTACGTTCTCAATGCGGGGCCCTTGGGGGTCTCCGCGGTTCCGAAGCCCCCGGTTGTTCCCCCGTGACCGGGGGCTTCGCCCTGCTCCAGCGGCCCCTGGGCGTCGGCCCCGCACGGGAGGGAACACCCCCGGCATCTCACCCTGAGTCACCGCACGCGCCCGGGGCGCACGCCCGAACCGGGCCCGTCGCACCCTACGTATGGTGCGGGAGCGCAGGTACGATGCAGCCCTGATTTCATCGGCGCAGCAGGCAACTCGCGTGCACGGCGCGAGGGTTGCCGCGCACCACGGGGGCGGGCTTGTGGGGGACGTCATGGATTTCGGCACGCCGGGCAGGACGCACGCGCCGGCCGAACTCGCCTGGCTGCGGGGGGTCGACGCCTGCACCATGGGCGCGTACCCGGGCGGCCGTACGGCTCGATCCCGCGATGGCCGACGCCTGGCTCGGCCTGCACGCACTGCGGGTGGACACCACCAACGCGTTATTGCGCATGTACGCGCACCGGGACCGCTTCGGCGAGCAGCGCTCCCGGCACCGGCGGACCCTGAACTCCTGGTACTGGCTGGGCTGGTGGGTCCAGCCGGTGCTGGAGAGCCCGCGGGACCTCCTGCTGGCTCACGCCTCGCACTGGCTGGACGGCCGGCACGTACCGGAACTGGACCAGGCGCTCGCCGCGCTGCCGCCGGTGGACACCGATCCGCAGGTCCGGTTCCTGCACGCCTGCCGGGCCTACCTGGTCAAGGACTGGGAGCAGCTGGTGCGGCACACCGAGCCGCTGGTGGACGACCCGCTGCTGGGCATCGAGGCGGGCCTGTTCGGCGGGATGGCGCGGGTCCGCCTGGAGATGTACGGGCAGGCCGAGCCCGTGCTGGCGGCGGCGCTGATGCGCTGCCGCAGCGAGCAGCCGCAGCGCAAGGAGCTGCGGTACTGGCTGGCGCGGGCCCACGAGGGCACCGGGCGCAGTGCGGCGGCGCTGCCGCTGTACCGGGCGGTGCACCGGGTCGACCCGTCGTTCATGGACACGGCGGCCCGGCTGACGGCCATCGAGGACGGCGACGACTCCGACGGCATGGCCGGGCTGGCCGGCCCGGGGGGCTTCTCCGGCTACGGGGGCCACGCGGGACACGGCCCGTCCCCCGCGGGCGGGGACTTCGCGGCCGTGGCGCTCGGCGGCGTCGGGCCCGTCCAGGACATCGCGCCGGACGGCCAGGCGGAGCCCGATCCGCTGGTGCCGCCGCCCGGGACACCGGCCGGACTGGCCGAGGGCGTACGGCGCAAGGCGCCCGTCCCGCGGCAGGGGGCGGCTCCGGGGCTGCCGGCCGGGCCCGCCGATCCGGCCGCGCTCGCCGAGGCGCTGGCGGAGCTGGAGCGGATGGTGGGCCTGGAGCCGGTCAAGCGGCAGGTGAAGGCGCTCTCCGCGCAGCTGCACATGGCGCGGTTGCGGGCCGGCCAGGGCCTGCCGGTGCAGCCGCCGAAGCGGCACTTCGTCTTCTCGGGCCCCTCCGGCACGGGCAAGACGACGGTGGCCCGGATTCTGGGCCGCGTCTTCTACGCCCTCGGGCTGCTCGGCGGCGACCACCTGGTGGAGGCCCAACGCGCCGACCTGGTCGGCGAGTTCCTGGGGCAGACCGCGGTGAAGGCGAACGAGCTGATCGATTCGGCGATCGGCGGGGTGCTGTTCGTGGACGAGGCGTACAGCCTCTCCAACTCGGGCTACAGCAAGGGCGACGCGTACGGGGACGAGGCCCTCCAGGTGCTGCTCAAGCGCGCCGAGGACAACCGCGACCACCTGGTGGTGATCCTGGCGGGCTATCCGGCCGGCATGGACAGGCTGCTGTCGGCCAATCCGGGGCTGTCGTCCCGGTTCACCACCCGGGTCGACTTCCCCAGCTACCGGCCGCCGGAGCTGACGGCGATCGGCGGGGTGCTGGCGGAGGCGGACGGGGACCGCTGGGACGAGGAGGCGCTGGAGGAACTGCGCAGCATCAGCGGACACGTGGTGGAGCAGGGCTGGATCGACGAGCTCGGCAACGGGCGCTTCCTGCGGACCCTGTACGAGAAGAGCTGCGCGTACCGGGACCTGCGGCTGGCGGGCTTCGCGGGCGAGCCGTCCCGGGACGACCTGGCGACGCTGCGGCTGCCGGACCTGATGCAGGCGTACGGGGAGGTCCTCTCCGGCCGCGGGCCCCAGGACCGCGCGGATCCCCTGTAGCGCGGCCCGCGACGCTGCGGACCGCCCTGGGGGGGGCCCCGGCCCCGCCCGGCCCCCCCCGGGGGGGGGGGGGCCCCCCGCGGCCCCGGGGCGCGGGGGGGCGCCCGGGGGCCCGCGGGCCCC